>JACDAE010000466.1 GCA_013695595.1 Ktedonobacteraceae bacterium
AAAGCGGTACTACATGTACTTGGAGCGTATTTGCATGGGGCCGCAATGACGTTTGGCAAAGCACCACTACTGCTTTGCCACGTACGGTTTGATATCAAAGGCTGCCAGGCGCTGTAGATTGTTGTAGATCCACTGAGTGCCTCCATCGGGCTGGCCGTTGGATAGATCGAGCTGGCCAGTATAAGCATATTGCGCTTGTGTCGCCATGTCATTCAGCAGTGCTTGCGCTGCGGGCTGTAACAATTGAGCATTGTTCATGCTCAATAATTGCTTCGCATCATGCTGTACCTGCCCACATAGGCGCGTCACCTGGTCCAGCTTCTTATTAATCTGCACAGCAAGCTTGCGTTGATCTGGTGTCGTTTGAGAGGATTGAATCGCCCCGGCCATATGCTCGCTGATGAGATAGACATAGCCCGGCGGGACCTCATTCTTGTAGGCGTAGCCAGGGGCATCGGGATTTTGTGGCGCGGGACCTAGCAAGGCAATCTGCGAGGTACGAGCATCCGCAAGCAAAGGAGTACCAGGCGGTAGATCGGTCTGTGCAAATGACTTGCCATCAACATAATCCAGTATGCGTATGACTTGATTATGGATGGTGGCTGCGTCTTTATTGTGCCAGGCGTCTCTGGCGCTGTTCGCGAGTGCCGAGACGGTTGCTGAATTTCTTACAAGCCAGAAGGCTAATCCTCCGTGTAAATTGCGAGTAATCAATTCTGGAGACTCGAACAACAGGTGGCGCAAGTGATCGAGCATGCTAAAATGCAATTTATCAATCGAGCTTGGTATGAGAGGGATGAAAGCGTAATAGCGCCACGAATTTGTATCAAGCAGGGGGTTATTCGTTGGGTGCTGTGCATCATCCAGGGTAAGCAAGAAACGACTTGTCATTCCTAGCAAGTTGATATGCTGCTGATCTCCAGGGTAGAGGAAGTGGATCTTCCCCTGCTCGACATGTAAGGAACCCAGCAACATTGGTAAGGACTCGCTCACGTTTTGATCAGCCAATAACCACGCATAATAACTCTTACCAGTTGGTGGGTCAGGAATGCCCGCTAGATCTACCTGCAATTCATCATTAATTCCCTGAGGGCTGTCTGCATTGAATTGCCCACTACTGAGAAAGAATGCATGTCCTACTAACTGATTGGGAGCGGCAGGCTTACTTTGCGGAAGAAGCAGGAGCGTAACCATGGTTCCCAGACTTGCCAATAAAAGCAGGAGAATACAGATAATATACCACGGCGAATTTTTTCTGCGCCTTCTGAATTCGGCCTCTGAGGGAAATGTTGTTCCAGGAGGAGATGTTGGAGTACTTGCTCCGTTCTTGTGGGATGGTGCAGGTTCTACAAATGGCTCGAAATCGGTATGTGATAGGGGCTGTTGTCCATTATTGTAGCTCATTTCAGGAACAGGTGTGTTGAGCGCATGAGCCAGGGCGATTGTGAGAGAAGAGGCGTCAGGGAACCGTTTCTCTGGCTCTTTCGCCAGGCTGCGCAGAATGACACTGGACAGTGCGGAAGAGATCGTCGTATTCATGACTTCGGGTGGTGTCGGAGGGGCATTCAGGTGCTGCATCATGATAGCAACGGGCCGATTTCCTCGGAAAGGCAGTACACTCGTACACAGTTCGTACAGGATCACGCCGAGCGAGTAGATATCACTTTGTCCAGTGGCTGGATGCCCTCGTATTTGTTCAGGCGAGAGATAGAACGGGCTGGTCGCACCACTGGTGTTTCGTAACAGTCTCGTGTAATCAAAGTCGATCAGGAGAGGTTCACCTATCTGGTCTGAAGTGTTACCGTCTGACTTGAGGAGAATGCTGCCTGGATTGAGGTTTCCATGAATGATGCCCTGCTGATGGGCATAGTCTATTGCCAGACTGAGAGAGGTAAAGAGTCGTACCATCTCAGATCCTGGTCGGATTTTACCTGCGCTCTTCGTATGCTGCAGGTAGTCAGCCAGCGTCTGTTCCTCGGCGTAGTCCATCACGATGCAGATCATAGAGGCAATCGAGGTATCGGGATCGCTTGAAGGGAAGACAAGCATGTTACGTAGAGGGACAATGTTGGGATGCTTGAGGGAAGCAACACGCTCGATAGAGTGACGGAACTCTAGCATAGCGTCAGAGTCTACCTTACCGCCTCAATGAGTTCCGTGGGATGAATGTCTTTCAATGTGTAGGAAAGAGCACCCGCACGTAATGCTGGAAAGATATTCTCATCCTCATAATACGAAGTGAGAACGATCACCTGTGAGCGTGGACTTACCTGCTTGACGAGGCGCGTCGCCTCTACCCCATTCATACCAGACATCAACAGATCCATCAAGACAACATCGGGAAGACATTTCTGAGCAAGCTGAACCGCCTGTGCACCCGATTCTGCCTCGCCGACGACAGAGAGGTCTGCCTGTGCCTCAAGGAAGGCGCGTACTCCCTGGCGCACAACACTATGGTCGTCCACGATGAGAATGCTGATACGTTGTGCTGGTTGTGTCATCATATCACCTTTTTGTCGGGAAGAAGAGGTACGTTGAACGGTGTCTCTCCATGGCTTTCTTTCCTGTTTACATAAGGACAATACGCACCTATGCGTGTTCCTTCGCCATGTTTGCTCTCTATGCGGAGCGTCCCATGAAATGCCTCAATACGTTCGCGCATTGACTGCAAGCCAACGCCCTTTTTCAGCGCCGGATCGTCCAAAGCGAAGCCACAGCCATTGTCCTCAAGGATGAGCGTTACCATGTCTTGCTTCAATGAGAGGTCGAGGGTAACGGTGGAAGCATGACTATGGCGCGCAATATTGGAGAGTGCCTCTTGAGTGATGCGGAGCAATGCCTCTTCCATGGGCGGAGGTAACGTGCAGATATCAATGTGTTGTTGAACGGGAATCTGTTGTTGCCAGCTCCACATTGTCACGTACTCTTGTAAAGCTGCCGCCAGACCTTTTTCACTCAGGACTGATGAGCGTGACGATTGAATAAGCGAGATCAATTCCTGTTGCACCTGATATGCTAATGCCTCGGAATTCTGGAGGTGGATGCGTGCCGCCGCTGGCTGCGCGTCTATCAGCGTAAGTGCCGTGCTGACCTGCATCGTGAGTGCGAATGCCTGTTGTTTCACGCCGTCATGCAGGTCGCGGAAGATGCGTGCACGCTCGGCAAGGCGTGCATTCTGTTCAGTAAGTATATGTCGCTGCTGTATGCTCTCCATCAGTTGTTCTGCCATAAGATTGAACTGCTGCTCAAACAGCTCAAACATTCCTCCCTCATTCTCACCCTTGATCTGAACACGCTGTTCATAGTTCCCTGAAACGATTTGCGCGGTCGCATCGACAAGACGTTGCATGCGGTAGATAGGCTCACGACTGGTAATGAGACTCAACACCGCACCTACAGGTATGGCGATCAATAGGAGAATGAGAGCAACGAGAAGGAAGCTTCCTGCGAAATTTATAAGAAAGGAATGCGTTGAAACTTCAGAGGAACGTTGCAAGGTGACGATGAAAAACACTACAGACGCACACAGTATTTCTAAGAGTAACACCACCGCGACAGATATACATATCGCCGAGAGCATCATGCGTATTCGTATCTTTGACTTCCAGCGCGTCATTCTCATTCCATCCTATTCGCTAAACGCATCACATCTCCCTTATAGTACCATCTACGATGTTAGAAAGTAGTGATCAGTGAACTGTTAGCTTGAGTGCCGTGGCTATTAAGAAGAGTGCAAACGCTGTGATTGCCACCCAGGTACGAACCCTATCGAATTGCTGCCACCGATCGACCTGCGTTCGCCAATCTTTCGGCGGCTCGCCGGGTTGCCAGGTGAGCACGGTTGCGTTGATAGGAGCGGTGCCGGTGAGCGCGAATAAGAAACTGATGAGCGCAGCGAGCAGTCCCGCGAAGCGGAAGGCAAAGCCCACTGCAAACCTATCGAGAACCGTTGTGGCACCCCCCAGAAGGATTGTCAGGATAAAGATGGCGGGCATCAAGATACGCAGGCTCAATATAACTGCCTGACGTATCTTGATCTGTGCCTGTTCGTCTAGAACAGCGGCGACTGCCGGCCCTACTCCATAGTCAATGATGAAAAGTGCGCCAGCTAAAAGGCCAGCGAAGAACAAAGTAGTGAAGTTGAGGATGGTAGCAATATTCATGTGGTTTCTCTCCTAATCGTGAATGATCAAATTGTTATTGATGTGAGAAGTATACCGGTCATTGAGAGTCGTTGTGATGCATCTAGAGGCGGGGAGTGGAGAGACCTGAGGAGTATTTGTCATATTGCTTTTTCGTATATAGAGATGTTCCTCAAAAGGGATGCTCCAAATACCCATGATGCGTGAAATAAGGTAGGGCACCAGATTGTATCGCGTCCGGGATTTATCAATTGGTGGCCTACCTTATTTCACGCATCATGGGTATTTGGAGCGTGTTCCTATGGCGACTTAGGGAACCTTAACCATGCTCCACTGCTGATTGGTGCCACCATTGTCAGTCCACTGGACGACAGTTCCACCATCAGCGGTTGAAGCGCTGGAGACATCGAGATCTTTGCCACTATTGCGGTTAACCAACTTATAATAGTTACCCCCAGAGGTTGGCGTCGGTGTTGGTGTAGAACCACCTCCAGAGGTCAGGCCATACCCATACTTGAGGCGATCCAGTCCTGAAGCGTTGTTGTTCGTGAGGTAGAGGTTGGTTCCGCTGCCGTTGAGCGATTCCATGCTGAAGCTATCTCCATTACGTAGACCTGGCCAGTAAATGGTGCCTATTCCCAGATTGTGGGCGGTATCGGTCAAAGCGTACAGGTAAGAGATGTTGTTATCACCGTCGCGAGGTCCGTTGTAGTTGACTCCGGTTGTCATAGGCACTCCGAACTCTGTGATGATCGCTCGTGAAGCGTACCCTGCAAGATGCGTATTCAACTCGGCAATCCACGCGGCTTCGGTGGTGTGTGTGATACCGAAGACACTATAGAGGTGGAGAGACAGGAGTGTTCCATTGAGACGGGAGTCCGAGCCAACTGGTCCGAGATCGCCGTCACTGTAGGCACCAGCCACCACGATACGTCCACGAGGCACATTCGGGTAATGGGCCAGGTAGGCGGCTGCGAAGTTGGTCCAGGCGGTAGCGCTGTATCCCCATGGCTCATTAAAGATCTCGAAGTAAATTTTGCTGTTCGAGAGGTATTTGTTGATCACGGTATCCCACATGTTGTAAAACGCTGTCATCGAGTCTGTCATTAATCCATTTGCGCCTGGCACCGCCCAGGGGCAGATCATGACGTTCATTCCCAGGGCGGATGCGGCATCGAAGGCGGCGATGTAGCTATTCCACCATGAAGACGAGACCGTCTGTACATTGATGCCGAACCGCACCGTGTTAGCGCCTAGATTAGTCTGAAAGCCTTTGAGAATGGCAGTTGCTTTGGCATAGGTGGTGGCGTAGCTGTCTGATGTCGAAAGGCCCGAAGGAATAACTGGACCATTGACGAAGTTGTCTCGCGTATCTGCCCAGTTCACACCTCTGAACTGGCTGGTCGCTGCATGCGCGGGAGAGGTGTTGACGACTTGCATCGCGACAAATGTGAATATCATGAGAAAGGCAATCAACCCGCCGACGAGTTGCATCTTGTGATGATGGAACATCTTTCATCCTCCTTGTAGATCAGATACCACCTGGTACCTTTGAGACTGAAGATAGAACATCTTCTTTCTTCCCTGAAGTCTCTCTATTTGCTCTTTATAGAGCAACAGAGTGCGAAGGTAGCTGCAATATGCATGGCCTTCTTCTCTTCTGACACAATGTTCCTTCTTTTAAATCCTAGAAAGCTTTTGGGGGTCGCCATGAACAACTTTATCGTGGTGAGCATCTTCTTAAAGATGCATGAAAATGAAGGAAATCGATTGTGTACCAGTAAGAATACACAAGAATAACGGTTCTGTCAACCTTATTCTCTTACTGCGAAGGGTTTGTGGGTTATTGCTTGTTTGGGTATAAAATTTGGCTGCCCTTGTACCATAAAAGAAAAGGAACATTGCATCTACTAGTAAAGGGAGACGCTAAATTGACAACTGTACCTGTCCAGGATCTGCTTCCAGCAAAAACAGAATTGGAAGATCCTCTCAACGTCGTTATTATTGTGACATATGCCCATCCATATATTGGGTCTGGCCTGGGGGTTGTCGCAAAGTGTCAGGCAGAATATCTGGCGTCCCAGGGACATCACGTAACGCTGGTAAGTAGTAATATTCCACGAACCTCTGCGACTTTTGCGCTGAATGGTGTCACATATAGGAAAGTTCCTTCGTTGGCGCTCTTAGAGCGTTTACACATACCGGTCCCACTGCTCTTTTTTAACACGAAGACCATTAGCGCAATAAAACATGCAGATGTTGTGCATGTGCATGATATACTGTACCCCTCTTCTTTCTTTGCCACCCTCATTGCAAAGTTTTACAAGAAAAAGGTCATTATTACACAGCATGTTCCACACGTTTATTATGAGAATAAAATAATAAATACGATCGAGAAGGCTGTGTTTTATACGATGGGATTGATAACGCTGTGGGCAAGTGATGCTGTAACGGTGCTAAATGATGCCGTCTATCAATGGGTGAAATACTATAAAGATGAAGTGTATTTTCTCCCCAATGGCGTGGATTTAAAGCTATTTAAGCCCCCCACCGAACAAGAAAAGCAGAGTATCCGGGCACGCTACAACATACCGCGTGACGAATTCGTCGTTTTATTTGTGGGTCGCTTTGTCCCTAAAAAGGGCTTTGATATTCTCTACAATGCCAAAGACCCTGCGTATCTTCTCGTGTTTGCCGGTGGAGGCATCATTCCTGAGGCTCTCAAAATGGATCATCTGGTAAAGATTATTGGGCCGCTTCCTCAGGAAGAATTAGCCACTCTTTACCAGGCAAGCGATGTATTCATTCTGCCCTCGTACGGCGAAGGATTTCCACTTTCCATCCAGGAAGCGATGGCGACGGGGCTGCCAATTATTACCAGCAAGCAGAACAAACTCAGCAAATTACTTGATAGCCCATTGATTTCCTATGTAGATAGAACGGAAACGGATATCAAGGCTGCCATTAAAACCATCCAGAGCGATGAAAAGTTGCGCAAAGATATGAGCGAGTACTCGCTTAAAATTGCCCGCGAGAACTACTCTTGGGAGAAAAACAATACAAAATTGGTAGATGTTTATCGTGGTAGGGCGCAATCAAATACACCGCAAGATTCCAGGGTGGTGTATGTGACCACAAGTTGGGATGATGGGCACAGACTGGATGTCAGGCTTGCCGCGTTGCTGCAAAAATATGGCATCAAAGGGACCTTCTATGTCTGTCCACAAGATCGCGAGTTTAAGCGCGCAGATCTATTAAGCGTTGAGGATCTGCTATCCATCAGTAAAGACTTTGAGATTGGTGGTCATACCATCACACATCCTCATCTTACGAAAATTCCAATTGCGCAAGCCGATGATGAAATTGCCCTGTCAAAGGCGTATTTAGAGGAAATTCTACAGTGCGAAGTAACCTCGTTTTGCTATCCTTACGGAGATTATAATGCTGAGGTAAAAGATATCGTCAAAAAATACGGCTACAGCATGGCGAGAACGACGAAAAGATATGCATTTGACATGCCTCAGGATCTTTTCGCGGTTCCAACAACGTTTCATACCTATTCACATTACTCGGACCTGCACAAAATTCTGCCCTTCGCTCAATTTTCCCTTCACACTATGAAGAACCTTTGGGATTGGGAGAATCTGGCAATCGCGCTCTTTGAGCGTACATGCCAGACGGGCGGCGTCTTTCATCTCTGGGGCCATTCCTGGGAGATAGAAAAGCTGAATGGATGGCAAAAGCTAGAAAATATCCTTGCGCATATCGCCCAAAAAGGGAACATTGTCCATCAAACAAACACAGAAATTAGTAAGGCTGCTCACCTTCTGGATATGGCCAGGAGCATATAACCATCCCCAATGGGTATAGCGAAAGGGGTCTGGATTGAAGATACTGTTTACCGCCACCTATTTCCCTCCATCATTAGGCGGAGTCGAGAACTATGTTTTCAACATCGCCCGTGGATTACAACAAACATACGACGCCGAAGTCGTTGTGGTAACCGCAAATGCAAAGAGTAAGGTACTGAGCATCGAAGATTATTGCGGCCTGAAGGTCTATCGTTTGCCCGTAATGATGCGCCTTTCAAATACGCTTATCAATCCATTCTGGTACTTCACGCTTAAAAAGATCATCCGTGAAGAAAAGCCAGATATCATTAATGCCCATCAACCGGTCATGTTTATGGGCGATCTTGTGGCATTTGTAGTGGGCAAGATTCCATTTGTTTTGACCTACCATGCGGGAACCATGAAAAAGAAGAAGCTGCCCATCGATATTATCATCCAGTTTTATGAAACGTTTGTGCTTCCGCATACCGCAAGAAAAGCGACAAAAATTATCTGTGCTTCCTGTTTTGTGCGAGATACTCTTTTGAAGAAGTATGCCTCCAAGGTCATCATCATCTCTCCTGGCGTCAATACTTCTTTATATAAGCGCGATCCTGAAATCAAGAAAGAGGAAAACCTGGTCCTTTTCATTGCGCGGCATAAAACAATGTATCGAATGAAAGGTTTGTACTACCTTATTGATGCCATAAAAATGCTGCAAGGGGTCAGGCTGCGCATTGTGGGAGACGTTGACGAAAGTCCAGATGAAAACATTACGTTTGTAGGGGTAAAGCAAGGAGAAGATCTGGTCAGGGAAATGCAAAAAGCCAGCGTCATGGTGCTCGCCTCGCTTGCTCATATGGAAAGCTTCGGCATGGTGCTTATTGAGGCAATGGCATGTGGGACTCCGGTGGTTGGCACAAATATCGGCGGGATTCCCGAAGTCATTAACGATAACGTCGATGGGTTCATTGTAGCTCCGTGCGATAGTAACGCCTTAGCGCAGGCGATCTCAAAAATAGTATCGAATAGAGAACTGGCAACGCGGATGGGTCAGGCTGGCGAAACGAAAGTCAAAGGAAATTTTACCTGGGAGACACGGGTTGCTTTAACGGAGGGAGTGTTTGCATCATGTCTAAAATAAG
This sequence comes from Ktedonobacteraceae bacterium, assembly GCA_013695595.1. Classification (GTDB taxonomy): domain Bacteria; phylum Chloroflexota; class Ktedonobacteria; order Ktedonobacterales; family Ktedonobacteraceae; genus JACDAE01. Next base: position 9,118 of record JACDAE010000466.1, read on the forward strand.
CTCGCTCAAACCTGAAATCGTGCAAGTGACATCCTATTATCCCCCTCATCTGGGCGGTATGGAAAATTATGCGGCCCAGGTGGCCGAGCGATTTGCATGCAAGGGATACACGGTCTCAGTCTTTACATCTAACATAGGCTATTCTCAGCAGAAAGCGTTGAACTTTAAAGCGCGGGTCCATTATTTGAAAGCGCTTGAATTTGCGCATACCCCAATTATGTTCACCTTGTTTTTTCGACTGCTTGCGCTTCCACGCAACTCTCTGATCCATTTGCACGTCTCACAGGCCATCTCGCCGGAGGTTGTCTACTTGATATCCCGGTTGAAAAAGATCCCTTATATAGCCCATGTGCATATTGACGCGGATCCAACCGGGCGTTTTGGTTTTCTCCTTGGGCCTTACAAGAAATTGTTTCTCAAGCGGGTTTTGAGATCCGCGTCAAAAATAATTTGCCTTTCGGACTCTCAGAAAGCAATAATCGTCAAAAAGTATCCCGTGTGTGTTGAGAATGTCATCTCGCTGCGCAATGGGGTCGATGACTCATATTTTATGAAAAGGACAATCCAGAAAAGAGATATCCCCACTATTTTGTACGTGGGAAGGCTCGCGCCTCAAAAAAATGTACGCAGACTTGTTGAGGCGTTCAGCTTGTTGAAAGAAAAGGCACAATTGCGTATCGTTGGCGATGGAGAAGATCGCGGTAATGTTGAACAACTCATTAAGGATCTCTCGCTCTGCTCGGTGACGCTGGTTGGCACAAAGTCTGGCGAAGAGCTAATAGAAGAATATAAAAACGCAGACGTTCTCGCCGTTTCGTCGGATAAAGAGGGAGGGGCACCATTAGTGATTCTTGAAGCGCTCGCAACCGGATTACCAGTCGTCGTATCGGATATTTACGGAATTCGCGAGCTCCTTGGCAACATGGTCTTACTTGTGCCGAATCCCTCCCCTGAAAATTTCGCAAATGCATTAGATGAAGTGTTATCTAACCCAGATTTACAACAGCAACTCTCGTGCAAGGCAGAAGAAAATATCAAGTCTTTTCGCTGGGATAGCATTGTTACCGAGCTGGAAAAAATATATGAGGAGGTCCTTCCATGATTTTAAAGAAGCTGCATGTCTTCTCTTTCTTTCTGGGGGTTGACCTTCTTGCCAGCATACTTGAGCTAACCAACACGAATTTTCTTGGGATAGGGACGCTTCTTTCCTTCTGTACCTCTCTCCTGGTGCCGGGTGTCCTCATTTCATTGATTTTGCGCATTAAAAAGCTTTCATTGTGGGAAAATCTCTTGCTTATTGTCGGTCTGAGCATTGTTTTCCTGGAATTTGGAGGCTTGCTCTTAAACATCCTCTTGCCATTATTTGGTATACAGGACCCACTGACATTGCAGAACCTCGTTTTTGGCTTTGACGTGTATAGCGTGCTCCTTTTCGTATTTGCCTGGATAAGAACGGAACAGATCACCATCAAGATCCAGATGCCCAGTCGCTCGCGTGGCGAAAAAGTATTGTATGTGTTGCCTCTCTTCTTTCCTGTGCTTGGCATTCTGGGAGCTATTATGATAAATAATAGGGGAAGCAATATTCTTACGCTTATCTTGTTGGGGTCTATCGCGCTTTATAGCTTGCTCCTGGTGGTATTCCGTGCAAGAATAGCGGTCGATCTCTATCCTTATGCCATATTTTTCATCGGAATGGCCTCTTTATTTACCACATCTCTCCGTAGCTGGTATATCACCGGTCATGATATTGAAAGAGAATTTTACTTTTTTCAACTTACAGATATCCATCATCTCTGGAATCCAACCCTTTACCACGATGCCTATAACGCCTGCCTTAGTATCACTATCCTCCCGACGGTTCTTACCCATCTACTGATGATAGAGGATATGTACGTTTATAAGGTGATTTTTCAAATTCTCTTTGCTACTGCGTCTGTAATTGTATTTTTCCTGATGAAGCACTATACAACCCCTGTGCTGGCTTTTTTATCCGTTTTCTTTCTGATGTCTTTCCCAACATTTTTCAATGACATGCCTATGTTAAATCGGCAGGAAATAGGCTTTCTCTTCTTTGGCCTGGTGCTCTATGTGATGCTTCTCCCCGAACTTTCTTTGGCGATGAGAAGGATATTATTCAGCATTTTTGCCTGTGCGGTTGTCGTTTCTCACTACTCAACGGACTATGTTTTACTCGCGCTGGTCCTATTTGTCTATGTCTTAACCCTTATCATTTCCCTGCCCTTTGTGAAGAAGATTTTTGCTTCACGCTTACCGAAGCCATATAACAGGGTAAAGGAGACATTTCCGGGCAACGTATTTCTGAGCCTCCCCTTGCTAGTGATGCTGCTAGCAATGACGTATATCTGGAATAATGTATATACAAATTCATCAAATCACGCTGGCTCGGTTCTCTTAAAAGTTGTGACTAGTGTTTTCATACCTTCGAAAGCCGATACAAAGTCAAGCGACCTTTCTTATAGTATCTTCTCTTCTTCCAAAATCAACCCCGAACAACAGCTTCAGCAATATATCCAGAGCACCATTCAGGCCGAAAACTATGGGAGCGCCGAAAATCCATATACATATAGTAAAGCAATAACGAGTAAATATCCAACTTATCCTGTTTCACAAGAAAAGCTGGCACCGACTCCATTAGGGGCCTGGTTATCTTCTCTCCATATCCCGGTGTTCGATATTCAAGCAGAACTAAGGTCTCTTTCCGCTTATTTCATGCAATTTTTTGTATTTATTGGTTTGCTGGCTATAGTTTTCTTCAAGCAGAAGAAGCCATTTGATCTCCAGTATCTGTTGCTCTGTTTTGGTGCTATTTTCCTGCTCATTCTTGAAACGCTGCTGCCGGCTCTCTCGGTAGAGTATGGATTATTGCGTATGTTTGAGCAGTTGCTTTTTTTGCTTGCTTTGCCAATTGTGCTTGGCCTGAGTTCAATCTTCTTTTTTGTGAAAGAGCAAAAGAGAATTCTGCTTGTTGGCATAATCGCGGCCATTTTCTTTTTAAACTTGACAGGGTTTATCTCACATCTTACTGGAGATTATTATCCTCAAATGACGCTGGACAATTCCGGGTTATACTACGATGCCTATTATGTGCATAAGTCGGATGTGCTTGCGATCATCTGGCTCTCAAAGAATAATGGCAATAAGAAGTTTGTAGAGGCTGGTCTACCCGGTATAAACAAGTTGCTAACGTACGGCCATATCAATGCCTTGAATGAAATTTTCCCGCCGGTAATTCGTAAAGATGCCTATGTTTACCTGGAAACCTCAAGCAATACGGTTGTTTCCATTGATCAAAATGTGATGGTTTTTAATTCATCTAAGCCGTTCTTAGATGATAATAAGAATCTCGTGTATAGCAATGGTCAGGATAATATTTATAAATAATGTACTGTATTACAAAGCAAATCTCTTTGATCAAGCAGGTAGGGCAAGCTCGTTTCCACCAACTGCCCTACCATCCAGCCTTGTTGCTGCTTTTCGCGCGAAACGCGTCATCGTTGCAGTTTTCCACTGCTGTTCATGAGTTACAGAAAGAGATACAAACTCGCGTTGAGAGAGGCATTGAGAGCCGTGCTCCTCACCTCTCTGCGACACAGCGCATCCTCAGCGCGACCATCAGTGTGCATCTCTTTCGAGCCCTCCTTCCTCTGCTTCTCCAGGCACCGGAGGCTGAGCGAGAGCTGCTCGTGCGAGAACTGAAAACGGCGCTATACCGCTATCTTGAGCCTGTCCTGGGGAATTGACGCCGATTTCCTCTTTTTGCATTAAAATCCGTGCGGATTTTTATGAAATAGCAACAGTAATTGTATAGAAAGGTGTTTTATTAGCTGAGGTAATAGTGAGCTGCACCTTTCCTTTGCCTATAGCCTGATACACAGCGTAATACGAATTTGCGACCGGATCATAGTGCAATAAAGCGACAGGCTGCAAGATCCCTTGCTCACTGAGAGCAAGCGTGTATGTCTGGCTGGCATCTAACTGGAGTTTGAGGCCAATCCGATCCGCTACATGCAAATCCTTTAGTGCATAATTATCGGCGTTTCTGAGCAGATAGCTCTGCGAATGTACAATGGTTGAGGCCTGGAGGTGGGCAGGATTTTTCCCTGAAGCATATGCCTGCAGGATATATGCCGCAGGAAAAAGATAGTTCCCCTTATTTTTGACGATAGCCCAGGCATCGGCATACTGATTGCGGCTATAGAAATCAAAGGCGACCGATCCAAGGAACTGACTTCTATGAAGGTCCTTCAATGCTTGATACACACCTTGATACACGTTTGCTTGTAACTCCGGGCTGCCAATAGTCTCCTGATCACTCACATTATCGCCATTGGCCTCCCCAAATTCCTCAATGAGCATTGGCTTGTTCGTCTGTAATGCATTTTCGACCTGCAACAAAAATTCCTTTGTCTTCAGGGCAGGATTCAACTGAAGCCCAACGCTGGCGGTGGCGAGTCCATACATATGAATAGAATAGAAATCAACGAGATCCGCAATTTTTTTGCCGGCAGAGAAATCTGACCAGTTGTACGTATTGGGGTTAGAGAGATCGTCAGGCCGACTCGTGGTTGCCCACCATCCTATCGTTTGTAGAAGGGAAGGGTATTTTTCCTTGATCATCCTATGGGCAGACTGTAGCATTCGCATGTTCGCATCTGTTAAAAGCGGTTCATTTTGAATGTCTACCGCATAGACATCCGGATGAGAAAAAACGCCGCTATCAATGTACTTTTGCACTAATTCCAGATAAACTGGTCGTATATCCGGAGTGTAATAATCGCCGTTGCTGCTAGCGGTCTCTATAAGGATGAGCGCTTTGATCCCTTTGCTCTGCATCTTGCTGAGCACGCGATGCCACTGGGATTTCGTATAGATCGAGTCAGCAGCGCCGGGAAAGCTGCGTTGCGCATTTGTTATCCGAATGAGATTAATGCCAAGCTCTGCCGCAATATCGATGAGATCCTCGCCTTTCCTATTGATGACATAATGCTGCGAGGTAGGCAAGATCTGGCTCATATCAATGTTTTCGCCGTAGAAGGTTGACCCATGATTGGTAGTAGGGGAGAGGAAAGGAAAAACAGTGAAGAGTAGGTTGCTAGTAGCATAGGGATAGACAGCATATACGGTGGAGCAAGTCAGAGCAAGAAAACTGGTCAGGCAGAGCAGGAAGAACGTTCTTTTGTTTTTTTTCTTTGCTTTTTTAAACATGTAGGATCTTGCCTTCCGCTATTTTGCAATCCGCAAGTTACGCATGATAAAGCCTAGAGAGACGATCCCCGCGATCCCTTGCCCAACGATCCAACCCCATCCGATGCCAACCAGCTTTCCAGAGATGAAGGCATAAGAGAGCCATAAGGTAAGAACGGCTGCAAATACATTTGCAACGATTAATGATTTTATCTGGTGCCTTACATTCATAATGGCATTAGAGATTAAGAGCAATGCCGTAAATAAGGTAGATATGCTATAAAGTTGTAGAAAACTAAAAGCTTCAAGCGCATAATTTTTGCCAAAAAACTTTAAGAATATATTACCGGCTAACACTATAACGGCGGTTGCGGGAAGAAGGATAGCGAAAATAGTGACAACGGCTTTTTTAACATGTTTTTTCAGTTCATCCTCATCGTATGAACCCTCGGTCAGTAATGCCTGGGAGGTTGCTGTGGGAATGATGAGCAAGATGTTTTGAATCATCGAGGCGATATAATAATAGGCCACGAATTTTGCTGAGAGAACATTTAGTATAATCACTGGCAAAATGAGTGCGGGCATATTAAACATGAAATCGGCCATGTAGTTGGCGAACGAATAGGCCGAGGTTTTTTTTACTAGAGGAATATTCACAGCAATTGAGGGTCGGATTTTAAATCTGGTGATAAGTATCGTCACGCTCATAAGGACGCCGAGGGAGAAGGCGGACGCGGTAGACGCAAAAATACCGTAGGCACCGAGTGTAATGAGCACAAATGGGAGGACCAGTTTTGTCATACTGATGACGATATTTTTTGTGAGGATATTGCCCGCAGCTCTGAAGGCCATAAATGTACTTTCAACAAGAATGTTCCAGGAGCAAAAAATGACAAAAAGAATAAAAGAGATACTATAGAGGAGATTTGAGCGTAGGAATAGCAATTGAGGCGAGAAGAACTGTAGTCCAAGTAAAAATACAGTGGTAGCGAGAAACGTAACTATTGTTACGATAACAAATGTAGAATTAATGAGCTCATTTTTCTGTGTGGATTTGGGAAGGAAGCGATTTAAACTGACGTTCAATCCCAGGATGGTGAAGCTGCTCAATAATGTCATGATAGAGATAAGGGTCGTAGCGATCCCGACGCTCTCTGTTTTATAGAGTCGCGCTATGATGATCCAGAAGACAAATCCCAGGCCACCCAGTATGAAAGTGCTTGCCATATTGAAAAGAGAATTTCGATAAAGGGGATCAGTCATAATATGCTTATAGACAATCTTGAAGTTCATTTTGCTTTAATTCCTTAGATGAGGAGTCAGGACATTCTCCGTGAGATGATCATAAGATCATAATAGCACGGTCCTCTAGAAGCTCTATCCCAACGAAGGATTGCAGCAATTTTTGCATAGGATATCCAGCCCTAAAGTATTGTTGCATCGTGCCGATAGCTGTAAGCAGACTCGTTATTACCAACTTATGGCAATGACATCGCTAGATCATGTCATGTGCTCTTTTGTCATTAGTAATTTTTAAGGAATGACTGCAATGAGAACAATTCACTACAGCATCCGCCTGATCCTTGTGCTCATCATCGTTTCGCTCATCTACCTGGGCGCAATCAGTTTATTTCATCAGGCTGTCCAGGTGTCAGTCTTACTTACGCTCCTTTTTATCACCCTCTGCACAGAGCGCCTGTGGAAGTTGCTTGCATGGCTCAGCCCTGTCCTGGGATCGGTAGACACGAAGGAGCAAGAACGGGTTGTCGAGTATGAGTTGACGCGTTCACAGCGCTATAAATCACCGCTGGTGGTTGCGGCCATACATGAAAAAAAGCGCATCTCATTGAATCTGGTTGCGCAAAACCTTCGTACCACTGATATCGTATTACGCAGCTCTGCTGGCTATCTGCTGATCCTTCTGCCTGGTACAACGCTTGAGCAGGCTACGCAGCCATTGAAGCGCCTGGCTATGACGCTCCCAATCAAGGATGTCGTTGTGGCCGATGAGAAGATGCTCCAGACCATGGTGAAGACGCAGAGGGGCAATAGCAAAGAAGACGTAGAAAAAATCCCCCCCGCAGAATTCAGGAAAGCGTGCATCCAGGCGTTAGAAGCCAGATGTGCCAGCATCAAATCAAGCGTGAGTGAGAGTGATGAGCCAGCTATTTACCCTCTGGTTGACCTGTCGGAGGCGCAAATAGTGCCTGATAGGAAGATACTGTCATGAGAAAAGAAAAAGTCGCCATCTTAATTCCATGTTATAACGAGGAGCTGGGTGTCGCCAAAGTGATCGAAAAAATCCCTTATCAGGCTTTAGAAGCAAATGGGTTTGAGGCCAGGGTGATTGTGATCGACAACAACTCAACTGACCGGACCGCCGAAGTTGCGGCGAGCATGGGAGTTCACGTTATTACTGAGAAAGCAAAAGGCAAAGGGAATGCGATGCGTACAGGGTTCGCCAGCATCGAGAGAGATATTGCATATGTCACCATGCTTGATGGGGATAACACATACGATCCGGGCGAAATGTTGCGGCTGATCGAGCCACTGAAGAGCGGTTTTTGTGATGTGGTGATTGGTTCAAGGTTGGGAGGGAGAGTGACGAAAGATGCTTTTAAGGCACAAAATCGTTTTGTCAATAAGCTCTATACCTCTTTAGTGAGGCGCTTTTATGGCGCAAACATCACCGACGTGTTAAGTGGCTTTTTTGCCTGGCGCGGGGACGTGGTTATAGGCATGAGAGATCATTTACAATCAGGTGGGTTTAGCATTGAGATGGAAATGATCTCGAAAATGGTGAAGCTGAATTATGCCATTTATTCTGTGCCAATCACCTATAGTGTGCGCGAGGGGGAAACGAAAATTGAGTCACTCAAAGATGGTGTAAAGATCATCATGACCTTCTCGAGTAATCTTTTCTGGGTGCCATCAGAATCATTGGTAACCGCTCAGATTTTGCAAGGAACCGGCCACAGGATTTTGACCCAATCGTTGATCTGACGATCCATGCTGGGCGCACGCAAATGCACGAAACAAGGTAGGGTACCAGGTTCACCGCGTCCGTGATTTATCAACCAGGGCCACAGAATCCATGAATGGTGGACGCGGTGAACCTGGTACCCTACCTTGTTTGCGGTAATATGGGTATTTGGAGCATCGTATTTGGGAACATTCCAAATAGTTGGACTACATAACGCAAGGTGACGCCCCTACCCACGGTGAACAGATAGAAAGCGATTGTGTATGCATCTAACAACCAGGCAAATTTTCAAACGAGCACCTTTATTGATGGGAGTGATAATAATTGTAGGAATGCTCGTTTTTCTTAATTTAAATAGGGCCTCTATTTATAGGGAGCTTGTGGCTTTTAATCTTGTTCCCAGGCCTGAAAAACTGACTGAACTGTATTTCAACACGGTGGATTTGCCAGATACGGTAACTGCCAACCAGGAGATTCATTTTGCCTTCGTCATTCATAATCTGGAGACGACGAATTATCAGTATACCTATGTCGTACTCGTGAATACTCACGGCATGAGACACATCATCGATCATGGGACGGTAGTGGTGCAAAACAACCAGTACTACATCAAAAATGTGAAATTCCATCTTGCGCAATCATCAGAGAAGCAAAACGTCATTGTTGAATTAACGAATAAACAACAATCAATAGATTTCTGGATATGAAAAAAGACCGGGACAAGACTTCCATCTTGCCCCGGCCTGCTCCCCCACAACTCCCTCTCCACATCTGTTCTAGTACCTAGTAATTGCCTTGATCAGCGTTTGATTCGCGTACATTTGGATTACCATCTGTATCTACACGCGCCTCTTCACGACGTACTGTATCGGAAACGCGCTGCTGTTCCTGTACCGTACGTTTGCCAAGAGCCACCTCACCTGTTTCTACTGTTTGCTTATCTGTGAGAACCTGCTCTTCGCGTACCGGCACACGGAATGTCTCGTTCTGACCAATGGAAGCATCTGTTGGACGTTCCTCACCATAAGAACGGCGCTCAACCCAGACTTCCTCGTGGTTGACGGGGACATCAATGTTCTTCTGCTCCTCGATGATCTCTTTATGCAAGCCGACTTCACCGGTCTGTACGGTCTGCTTGCCTACATTGAGGCGTTCCTCACGCAACTTCAGGCGGCGCTCGTCATCAGTATTAGAAGCATCAGTATTATTTGTGCCGTAAGCCGTTCCCGACTGTGCATAGGTATTTGCCTGCGCATAGTTGGGATCCTGCGTCGTCTGATCATACCCTGTCCCGGACTGTGCATAATTCGCCGTCTGCGCCTGACGGTCGTAGCCTGTCGTACTTCCGGTCTGTGCATACCCGGTGTTAGCTGCCTGGGTGCCCGATCCACTTTGCCGGGAATTATAGTTAAAAGCTCCATTACTGGAAAGGATAGACTGAGCGTTCTGCCACTGATCACCAGAATTGACCGCTACAATAGCATGACCAGCCTTATACTGGTTAGCATAATACTGAGCTTCATCTTGCGATAGACCCATATCGGTGAGATCATTGTACAGCGAATTGACGTTTGTACTTGCATCCTCACCTGTAAAAAAGCTCTTGATGTTTGCTACAAATCCACCCTCTGCTGCCCCCGTTGCACTGCCCGAATAGGTAATCTGATTATCTGGAATTCCTTGATTGTGTAACTGCTCGATTGCCTGTTCGGCCTGAGATCGTTCGTCAAACACACCAACAAGTGTTGAATTGCTCGTTGTCATTTTTTTCTCCTTTTATTATTCTAATAATCGCTGAGAAGAAATTCTGCTGCCCCGTCTATTTGTGGAGTTGGACGCCTTCTTCACTTCTTAAAGGACATTTAACTCCCCTCCCACATTCTCCATTTGCACTATTGCTTGTCCCTCTTTTCCACGAATCAACCCGCAAAAAAGTTACATGGTAAATCGACTCATTTCTCAAGTAAACTGCACAATAAAAGTAATCACAACTATATATTCCATCAAATCGGTATTAAATGACACCCTTTATGGCTTCAATAAATTCTCATTGGCATGAATACGAGGATTTCCTTCTTTATCCAGGCGAGCTTCTTCATGACGTACTGTATCTGTGACGCGCTGCTTCTCTTGTACTGTACGTTTGCTGATAGCGACTTCCTCTGTTTCGACTGCACGTTTGGTTACAATAACCCGTTCCTCTAGCACGGGAATACGGATCGTCTCATCTTGACCAATCGGAGTATCTGAGAAATGCCCATCACTTATAGCACGCCGTTGGATAAGCACTTCCTCATGATTGACCGGAACATCGATGGCTTGCTGGTCTTCGATTACCTGTTTGTGAAGCTGTACCTCACCACTTTCAACGCTCTGCTTCGTAACATTCAATCTCTCTGCACGCAAGCGAAGAGCATGCTGCTTATCAGCTGTTTCAATTGGTGTTTCTGCTGCCATAGTAGTATCTTCAGATGTCTGTTGTTGTGGCTCTTGACCATACGCCCCATATTGTTGCAATATACGCGTGACTTCTTGTTCGCGACCATCAGCTCGTACGGAGAGAATAGGATGTCCCGCCTCGTATTCGCTTTCGTAATAGGTGCCACGATCATCGGGAATTCCCCATTTGACGAGTTCATGTAGCAATGAGTTGGGAGGATTTCCAGCTTTATGCAGTGCAAGCCCAATTTGATCATCCGCAAATCCTACATGCCTGAGTGCTTTGAGCGCACTTCTCGCATCCGCTTCCTGTTGGAATACTCCTAGAACAAGTGGAATTTGTTTTACCATGACATAACCCTTTCTTATTTCACAACTACTTTCAGAAAAGCTGAAGTATTCTTGTAAATCTTTAACGCTGAACACAAGAAATACACAACTTATTTCTTGTGTTTGTATGAACACCTTCTGCCACTTTTTAACGAAAATTTTATACCTTCTACTTCACGTTTACGAAGGAGAAACGGTGACACTTTTATCTCTACTATATCAAAATTAGATGCATTGCCGCATCATTTTATGCGCTATAAATCATGTGTGATTACATTTATTATTTATATATAACTATAAATAATAAATGTAAAATTTAAATTCAAGAAGGAATAAAAAGGACATAATAGCAAAAATGCGAGAACGTTTGTCACATTTTATTCGTTAGAGCCGTATCAAAGAATGTGAAGAAAAAATATTCTTCTGATACACTTCTTCCAGGAGGAAAATCGTATGACAACGGCCCCACTTTCAGTCATAATAGGAGTTTTTCGAGATCATCGGCTTGCAGAACAAGCTCTTGATGCACTCAAGCAAACTGGTTGGGGGATTGATGATCCTCAGATAATAGAAAAAAACGCTCACGGCATTTTTGGAGCATTCAAAAACGTGAAAACAGCGCCCGAAGCGGGCTCCGACGAATTGGCTCAGATAGATCTTCCCGAAGAACAGCGTCAGCTCTATCAGCACGAGTTAGCTTATGGTTCTTCTCTTGTCCTTGTTCATCCGCAGAGTCACCTTCTTGAGATTCGTGATATTCTCAATCGTCATGGGGCATATCGTGTCTTCATTCCCTTTCAGGTAGGGGGAGAACAGATCATTTCCCTGCGTCAGGAAGTGCCACAAATTCAGAAGCAGATTGTCGACATTGGAGAGATACGTATTCACAAGCGAGTGATCACAGAGGAAAAAACATTTACTATTCCTGTTACGCGCGAAGAAGTTACGATTGAACGTTTCCCTCGCTCAAACGCTTCTCAACCATCTTCTCAGGGAAAAACGGCTTCTGACGCAATGGCCCTCGAAAATACGCGAACGCAGACAACTTCGTCTGCTCTCTCTTCTACAGAAGAAGAGGTGTTAAAAGAGGAAGGTATTTTTCGCATTCTTGTGCGTGAAGAGCAAGTCATCATCCAAAAGCAGGTGGCTATCGTTGAAGAAATCGTCGTTCAAAAGCAGATAATTCAGGAGATCAGACATCTGGTGGAACCCGTTAAGCATGAAGAGGTACAGATTGAGCGTGTAGGAAATGTACTCGTTCACGAAAATACTCCACAAGAAGAGCCTTCAACTGCGCGTGAAAGGGCATAAAAGCGCTTTATCTCCCTGCATATATTCTTATAAGCTCATCAGGAGATGATAGCATACTCTTTCAGACGCCCTCATTCGAATATCATCTCCCTGCTTGTATTGTGAGTATACCTCCCCATATCCAATGCAGACGCATGCATTTTTTTGAACTGTAGGATCTTTCTCTGTCCCATTGCCGGTTACAATCACTTGAGCGCCCGTATCAGACAATGCATCACCACCAGCGGCACCCAGCGAGGAATGAATACCGTTATCGCACATCTTTCTTCTTTCAGTACCACGTGTATTGAGGTTAACTCATTTCTTTGTGACTTTTTTTATAGAGATGCCGTCTAACTTGTCGTACTTCTCACAAGAGAACAGAATGGTTTGTCGCGAAGCCTTGAACGAGAGCTACCCAAATGAATGTGAGGATACCATCTAAAGGAATGAAATATTCTGGTTTCGTTCACATGAACCAACCAGCAATAACACATGGTGATTGACGTTTAGAAAAATGATAAATAGCGTAATTGTTTTATGAGGTAATAGTATGGCAGCACGTATTCTTGTTATTGACGATAGTGAGGAATTGCTCGAACTCTATCAACTGATCCTCGAGCCAGAAGGGTTCGTTGTGCATACCTCTGTCTCTCCCTTTGAAAACCTGGCAGACATCGAGCGGCTGATGTTCGATCTCATTATTTTAGACTACCATCTCAATGGTCAGGACAATGCAGATTCGTTTCTCCATCAGCTTAAATCCTATCAACCTACTGCCTCGCTTCCTGTAATTATCTCTACTGCCGATGAAAGAGTGATGGAGAAACAAGAAACGGCTTTGACAGAGCAGGGAGTGGGTATACTCCTCAAACCATTCGATATTGATGATCTGATACAGATACTTCATCAAGCTCTTCAAAAAAGAAAAGGGGAAGCGGAATGAAGGACAGATGCCTGCACTTGTATATAATTATCAGCCTGTAGATAGGAAATTAGTATCACTTTTTGTTCAAGGGAGATTGACAGAAAGCTTTTAACGTGATATATGTTTTATTAGTTTTGATGAAATATCATTGAAACTAATAAAACGTATCACACGAAGAAACATCAGGTTCCAGGAAAAAGATACTGTGATTCATAATAAAAGGCTTTTCAACACATTGCCTTTTTGAATAAATCGCAATGAAACGTGTGATATTTTATCTGGTATGTGGTGAAAGAGAAGGCCTTCTCTCAGGGTAGGGGCGTCACCTTATGTGCGCCCACATGTCAAGAAACGGCTCCGCAAGGCATATGGGTGCACGCAAGGTGACGCCCCTACCCAGGATCATTTTCATCCGGAAGGGTAGATGCCTGGATTTGCCAGGTATGAAAAGTAGTCGAACAGGGATGCAATATGGTCGCATGGACGTGACTCTGCATGGACGCGGCCTGGTCGCTTCACTTTATTTAAATGAGGCTACAGTTGCATCCACCCAAAGGAGGGTAGAATGCACTATCGCACAGAGGGAAAACTCCGAAGTTTCTTCTTCAATCGATTGAGAAGTCTCGTAATACTCGCGAGTGTATTGATCTTAGTAATCAGCGGCTTTTTCATGAGCAATACGATTACTCATGCAGCCTCGTACTGTCAGGTGACCTACAGCGTAACCAATCAGTGGGCCGGAGGTTTTGGAGGGAGCATTACCATCCAGAACACCAGTGGTTCGGCCTGGTCGAGCTGGAACCTGGGCTTCACCTTTCCAGCAAGTGGGCAGTCCATTACACAGGGATGGAATGGCACGTTTTCGCAGTCTGGTCAGAACGTAACAGTGGCGAATATGAGCTATAATGGGGCTGTTGCGCCGAATGGATCGATCAATCCAGGCTTCAATGCTACCTGGTCTGGGAGCAATCCAGTCCCAACGAGCTTTACCGTCAATGGGAACGCCTGTAATGGTGGAAGTGGTGGTGGCTCAACGCCAACTCCTGGCACCACACCAACACCTGGTGTTACGCCAACTCCTCGTAGCACACCAACTCCCGGCGTCACACCAACTCCAAGTGGTGGTGGTTGTAATGTAGCACCAGTTGATCCTCAGGCCACACGCCAGGCCCGGAACCTTCTTTGTTACCTGTATAGCGTCTATGGCAACCATATTCTCTCCGGTCAGCAGGAATCACCGTGGAACCAGAATGGTACGATGGAGATGAACTACATCTACTCCCTCACTGGCAAGTACCCGGCCATCCGGGGTATGGACTATGGTGACTCTCAGAATTGGTCAACACGTGCCATCCCCTGGTGGCAAGCCGGCGGCATTGATATGGTCAGCTATCACATGGGTGCCCCTGGTCAACCGGTGGATGGATGGACTGGGGCTCAGCTCAGCGCCGACATCAATGCGGTCCTGACTCCTGGTACCGCCCAGTACCAGTCCTTCATCTCTCGCTTAGATGGGTCAGCCTCCCAACTTGCGAGTGCGCAGGCGGCAGGAGTTCCGATCATCTGGCGTCCGTTCCACGAAGCGGGTGGCACCTGGTTCTGGTGGAGCAAGCAAGGTGGGAGCCAGTACGTGCGCCTCTGGAAGTTCATGTTTAATTACTACACGAACGTAAAGGGCTTGCACAATCTCATCTGGTTGCTGCCTTTCGACGGTCAGCCTGATGCATCCTTCTGGCCGGGCAAAGCTTATGTGGACATCGCCGGATCTGATACCTATGCTGGCGACCATAGTCCCCAGACGGGCCTGTACAACGCCACACGTAATATTGTGGGGGGCACAATTCCGATAGCCTTGCATGAGAATGGACCAATTCCTGATCCATCCCAGTTGCAGTCCTCAGGGACGAAGTGGGTGTTCTTCAATACCTGGCACACGACCTGGATCACGGATACCAGCGTCAATAGCCAGAGCTTAATCCAGAGTGTGTATAGTAGTCCGTACGTGATCACTCGTGATCGCGTTCCTAATCTAAAGTAACATCGTCATCTGACGCTACCAGGGCCGACCGTCTTTTTCCTGCGGTCGGCCCTTTTGGCAAGATGGAGATAAACTGCACAAAACTGTTCGACCTATGAAGGTTCAATCTTTTTCTCTATTTGTGAGTTTGTCGCTCAGGAGGACGATTATTGTGATGCCCTGGCTACAACTCACCGGTAACGCCGCAACAGCAAGAATCTGTTGACGCCAGCGCTTCTTGATGGGGGCCAGAGCGGTCAGGAAAAGGAGCATCTGGGCCGTCCCTGTCAGACGACACCACCAGGGTCCACCACCCCGTGGGAGCTTGCCGCGTCGTAAGTCAATGAGAGGATCGATGTAGCGGAGTAGGGGGGGAGCAAGCACCAGAAGGGTAGATCTCCCCATCTTGTAGCACTCACGGCAGACCACAACGTGAGCCAGGAATCGGCCTCGATATCAAGCACACCACCCAATTGTGTTGTTCCGACGTGGCGAGCAATAGGCCCGTCAAGCCAATCGCAGAGCGTTGCGGCCAGCATGATCATCAGCCATCTCAAACGGCCAGCCGCCCCTGTACGATCTCGGATCCTTGAAGCAACCAATCCAGCCAGCACCGCACCCGTTGTCGCACGACTTAATGTCAGCATATCGGCCAAGGACGCCTCTTGATCACCCGTTTTACGTAATAGTGCTGACAGGCAGAGATGTTGGGCCTTCAATGCCAATGTGAGGCCAGCCAGATAGCGGATCATTGATCTTAGCCCATACGTGCGCCAGAGAATGAGGCCTGTAGATATGGTGGTGACCAGTGCGATCCTCTGTGCGACCTGGCGCATATTGCCAGCAGAATAGTTTTGAGTGTCAGATCGGGTCGTATTCATCATGGACATACACATTCTCCAGAGCGAAACCTACCCGGAAGGAGTGGGAAAAGTTGTATTGCCGCAAGCATTATAGAACACGTATCGCGCGCAAATCAAGTCGTTAATCATCTCGAAGGGCCTTAACGTGTGCT
>JACDAE010000491.1 GCA_013695595.1 Ktedonobacteraceae bacterium
TTTGGAGCCTGGGTAGGCACAAGGCCCCCACCGCCACCCTCCATCCACCCCTTACCCCCTACTGTTACAATATTGGGCGCACGCAAGGTGACGCTCGTACCCGATTTCCATGGTTTTCCAGGAAAGATGCAGAATCTATTCCCCTTGTGGCCTTTCTACGGGAGCTGGATAGCTCGGCCATGGTTGCGGAGGAGGCATCATACCAGGAGCTTGTGATGGATAATAGCCCGGCCACGGCTGACCGGGGGGCATCATACCAGGAGCTTGCGGTGATGCATACCCCGGCCATGGTTGCGGAGGAGGCATCATACCAGGAGCTTGTGATGGATAATAGCCCGGCCATGGTTGTCCAGGTGGATAGGGATGTCCTGCGAACTTCGGCAATGGCTCTGCCTTTGGTCCGATAATCAAGTAGAGAAGCAAGACAATCCAACCAAAAATAATCATCAGGGTGAACCAGACCCATTCGTGTGCTTTTCCAAGTTCGATCAATGCGCCGATACGTGACACCAGCAATACGATGCTTCCTATGCTTATCATAAGCAAGCCACCCCAAAACAGGCCCATGAACGCACCCAATCCACTTAATGGGTCGCTAGTATAGGAACTGGAGTAGGGACTCTGTACGATATTGCTAAACAAAGCTACATATGCCCAGATAATCATCGCAATTCCTGGGACATACAGACACGAGCCAACAATAAAGAGAATGTTAATGACTTTTCTGCTCACCCTGCCTCCTCGCGTTTTTATATAGTTTTACATATACCTATTTACTATCTATAAACAGAACAGCAAATAGCCCTGATTGTTATATCATAGGTATTCATAAAAATGCAATATATTTCGCTATTTCAAATAATATTTCTCCTATCCAGTTATATTTTTGTTGAACCATGTATAAGCCAATCGGCATACTAATGGCAAAAAGCTTGCGCGAAAGGCCAATTTTATGATTAAATGCTCTGGTATGACCGAGCGATTTCCAAACGAAACAGCGCGTATCTATCGAGCATTCGAAACACTTGCTGCTGGCAACGATGCCTTTATTGATCTTGCACAGGCAGCTCTCCTGATTGCAAGCATTGAGTACCCGGACCTCGATACGACACAGTATATCAATCAACTCGACGCGCTAGCGCGTCGAGTTCGTGTGGTGCTCGCATTACCAGGAGGCGAGCCGCTCGATCCCCTCTCCACCCTGCACGCCATCAATCAGGTCCTCTTTACAGAAGAGCAGTTTCATGGAAACGAAGCCGATTATATGAATCCGGAGAACAGCTTTTTTAATTGTGTGCTGGACAAGCGAACCGGTATTCCAATTACCCTTTCTCTGCTTTATAAAGAGGTCGCACAACGTGTCGGGCTGAATATCGACGGCATCGGCCTGCCCTATCACTTTATGGTTAGATGCAGTGTAGGGGATCATCTTCTCTACATCGATCCCTTCGAGGAAGGAGCGTTCCTCAGCGAACAGGAATGCCGTGAGCGGATTCGCATGATGACGGGACGTAGTGTAGAAGGTAAAAGCAAACTGTATGCACACTGGTTCGCGCCTGTCTCTTCCCGGCAATTCCTTTATCGCATGCTGAACAATCTGAAACAGATCTATCTTCGCAACGATGACTATCTTCACGGGCTTACTATTAGCGATTTAATGGTTATCCTTATGCCGCGAGCTGCAATTGAACGCAAAGATCGTGGCCTGATCCATCTTCAACTGAAACATTATGGACGCGCATTGCACGATCTGATGGCGTATCTTGAGCTTGCCCCAAAAGCCAAAGATCGCTATGAAATTCTGAATCAGGTCTCCTCAATCCGCCAAATTATGTCAATGTTAAATTAAATGTGTTTACGGCCTTCTCTATTGGAGCTTTAACAAGGCCTGAGTATACTGAATAAAGCTGTCTATTACTCTATTCTCACTATATTCAGAAAGTGGCACAGATTGTGAATACACAACAACTTATTAATTACGAAGCCACAATTCAATTTGCCCTGGGTGATGTCCTGCGCGATCTGGCAATTCTTATGCATTATGCGGAGCAGGGACAGCAGCCCGATACCACAACCTGTACCCAGACCTTGCAACATCTCAGCGTATTTCAGAAACGTCTGTGTGCATTAGAGCAAGAGGTGCTGGCTGTATATACATCAACACAGGAATGTAATAACGGAAAAGCTCTCACCGCACAAAACTGAGTGCCGAATATATTTCATTCAAAAAACGACTCGGCACGCGTTCCAATAACTGCGTATCACTCAAATTGTTTTGGCGCGCCAGCCGCTCCCAGGTAGGATATGAGAGAGGATAAGGTACCCAGACATTGCCATGATCCACATTATACTCAACCAGGAGCAGGCGTCCCCCTGGCTTCAGATAAGCACGAACGCGCTGCAACATTGTTTCCTTGTCGCGTACATAATGCAGCGAGTTCGCCATAACAATCCCATCGAGGGATGGAAGATCAAGTGGGCGCGTAAAATCGGCAGCGCGAAACTCTACGGAGATAGCAGGGAAGAGACGCTGTATGGCCTGTTCCTGCTCTTGAAGCACGCGCCGATCTTTATCCACACTATAGATCTGCCCGGTTGGACCAAGAAGATCGGCCAGGGCAAGCGTAAATGCACCTGAACCTGAACCAAGATCGGCCCATACGCCCCCTGGTTCAGGCACGCCCTTACGCAAAAGACGAACATGATCGCTATGATTCATCGTAACCATCCTCAATTGGCAGACCTTCCATGCGCATAATTTTGAGCGCATTGGTCGTAGGACTGGGCCCGGAACGCAATATATAATCAAACACCATACCGCCATCGATCACGTCTTCGCGGAAGTGTTGATTGGAGACACCGGGCAGAATATCGGCCAGCTGCACCAGTTCCAGATCGTGTGTGGAGATCAAGCCGACACAGTTGCGCCCGACGACGGCCCGTACGTATGAACGACTCCCAATCAGGCGCTCGCGATTATTCGTCCCTTTGAAGATCTCATCGACCAGGAAGAACAGCGGCAATTGTGCAGGCTTTGCCAGTTCACCCAACAACGCCTTGAGACGCCTCACCTCAGCATAGAAGTAAGAATAGCCGTCGGCCACCGAATCGCTGACACGAATGCAGGTGAAGAGTCTGAAGAGCGAAGTGTCTAGCGTCGTCGCATTAACCGGGCCACCGGCATACGCCAGGCACAGGTTCACGCCCAGGGTACGCAAGAAAGTACTTTTCCCGGCCATATTCGAGCCGGTCACGATCACAACTTCACCCAGTTTTTTCATGGTGAAATCGTTTGTCACCTTTTTCTCCATTTGAATAAGTGGATGGCCCAGCCCCTGACCGCTAAAGACTGCGCGCCCATCTTGCACGTCCGGAGACATAATTGTGGGCAAGATATACTCAGGGTTGAGATACGCAAAGGTCGCCAGTGAACAGAGTGCCTCAAGCTCAAACCAGACATCTAACCATGCTGGGAGACGTGTGGCAATCTGTACTTTACATTGCTGTAGCCGATAGGCACAATAGGCATCCCACGGTATCAGCGCATTGATTACGAGCCAGAGAATGCCATTATTCTTCAGCGTCGATGCGGATGCAATACGCGAGGTGCGCTTTAATAATAATGAAGGACGATACTCATGGTCAACGAAAAAGGGCTCACAGAGCTTTCTGAGCTGCATATGGTGTCCATAGGGGTAGTGTTCCAGGTACTCAAAGACGGAACTCAGCGTACCAAAGGCGTCGCGCAGATAGAATGCATCGTCGAAGAGATCGCCACGCAGATGCGCCGTCGAAAAGAAAAGAGCCAATGTACACAGGATAGAAAACGTCCACAGCGGCGGGATGCCCACGAAAACGTTGAGCAGGAGCAGAGCTATCGTGAGTAGACATAATGCAGATGCGCCCAATAATAATGGTAATAAGGAGGTAGATTGTGCCTGTCGTCCCAACCAGTTTAAGAGCCGTTTGCCTTCCAGTTGTTGAGAGCTACGTCTTGAAGCCAGGAGGGAGTTCATGAGTAGTTTATCGCGAAACAGGGTCAGGGGTGCAAGCTCGCTTACCAGTGTTTGTCGTCGGCGAATGTCCTGGAGATCGGGCGTCGTCGTCAATAACCAGTCGTGCAGGCGCTGGCTCCCCTCACGTGAGACGGCGGTATTGAGCAATTGATGAAGTGAGCGGAAGCCGGTAATATCGAGATCGATTTCAAAGGGATGTTCTCCGGTTGGATCGAGGGGATACGCGGGTGGAATGACATCCCAGTTTAGATGGATACGAGCGAGTTGTAGTGTTGTGATCTGGGAGAGCAAAGTATGTCGTGCCAGGCTGCGCTCAATTCTCGCATGGAAGCGTGCCGCAATGGCGAAAAGTACAATTGTGAGTGCGGCGAGGCCGATGCCCCACCAGCGGTTCAGCAGGAAAAAGAGAAGAGCTGCGAGACCCAGGCCGATAAAAAAGATACCTACGCGCGTCCATGAATATGTATTGCTACGCACCTCCAGACGAGCGATGCGTTTTTGCAAGCGTGCGATCTGCCGTTCGAGCAGATTGATGCGCTCCTGTTTTCTATTCACCAATTTAATCCTTTATAGATATGTACAGAGCCAGGTTATGCTGTTCTCAAAGAGTCTAGCACGAAAGGCAAGTGGGTACCAGCGATCTGGCAATGCTGGGTACTACAAGGTATTATAAAAGAGAACCCATGAAAAAAACATTGACGTAAACACAACTGGCAGAAGGCAGGTATTATGGAGATTACAAAGAAGACGATCCTCGTAACTGGCGGTGCTTCTGGTCTTGGTGCGGCGTGTGCGCGCCTGTTGACACAATGCGGGGCAAATGCGGTTATCGCGGACCTCAATAAAGAAGTAGGAACAGCATTGGCGGATGACTTGGGGACTGCGACAGCATTTGTGCAGACCGATGTCACGAATGAGGCAAGCGTTAAAGCCGCGGTTCAGGTTGCGGTAGAAAATTTTGGAAGCCTGGACATTGTCATTAACTGTGCGGGTATAGGTGTTGCCGAGCGTGTGCTGGGGAAAAGTGGGCCGAGTAGCCTGGAAACATTTAGCAAAGTTATCAATATAAATCTGATAGGCACCTTTAACGTTATTCGCCTGGCAGCAGCCGTGATGAGTGAGAACCGACCAGACCAGGAGGGAGAACGAGGGGTTATCATCAATACTGCCTCAGTTGCCGCGTTTGATGGTCAGATCGGGCAGGCCGCGTATTCGGCCTCCAAGGGTGGCATTGTGGGGATGACGTTGCCGATCGCACGTGAGTTTGCACGGGTTGGAATTCGTGTGATGACCATTGCCCCAGGCCTCTTTGATACTCCATTGTTAGGAGCGTTGCCAGAGCCGGCACGTATTTCGCTTGGACAGCAGGTGCCTTTCCCATCGCGCCTGGGACGGCCCGCAGAATATGCTGCCCTGGCGAAACATATTATTGAAAATGTAATGTTGAATGGAGAGGTTATTCGTCTGGATGGTGGTATACGTATGCAACCTCGTTAATTATTTGTAGGTAGTAAGTATACCTTTTTACATGAAGTTGGTAGAAAAAATTGCTCAGGCGCTTCTATTTTGTTGATAAAAGCGCCTTTTACAAAGGAAAAGCTATTCTCTGCGTGGTATGAAAGGTGCGAAGTATAAATTAAAATGAAATGATAAGGAAATGTTAACCTAATGATATTCAAATGTTGTACAATGTAATCTATTATAGGGGTAAGGGGTTTGTACGTCTTGTCTTTACTTGCTGCACACTATTTTTTCTTTGCTCTCCCTGAAACGTACGGTGCGGCACGGAGGTCAGTTGTTGCTCAAGGTAAATGAGAAGAGGATGTGTCGATTATGATCTATTCAGATAACCTCCTGCGTTTTGATCTGTTTCAGCAGCTTGTTGAGTGGCTCAATGTTAGTATGCGCGATCATCGCAAAGGGCGTCACTTTTTAGAAACCAACGCGCTTCTTATGGAAAATGAAACCGATAGAGAGTTAGAGCGGCTCATCGTCGCTCAAGTTGAAGATAAAATAGAAATAAAACAGCAGATGCAGCATCTGCAAGCATTATTGCACGATGTACACCGTCGTGGCAATACCACCGCAGATATTCGCGAAGCCTATGTAAACACCTATGGCGGTTTTGCCCTCGACCTGCCCTCCTGGCTCACCGAGTTGGAAGAGCAACGTACACAACTCGTGCGCTTGCGCCGCCCTGACCGGACTACAAAAAATCATGTTCGTTTGCTGCGCGAAGCTCTGGCGCGCGCCAAAAGTGATGAGGGAATTGCACCTGAAGTCATCGCCGAACTCCAAAACGAGCTTGCCTATACGCTGTTACAGGGTCCGCATCCCGCCTCGCAGACTGAATATATCGATATGCTTGAACAGGCTATGTCCTGTCATGAAGCAGCCTTGCAGGTGTATACCTTTGAACGCTATCCATTCCAATATGCAAAAACCTATGGTCAACTGGGCATCATTTGCCAACATTATGGCGTGGCGAGTGGACAAAAGGAATTCATCGAGCGGGCAATCTCCAGTTACAAGTCTGCGCTGTGGGTCTATAACCGTGATACATTTCCAGAACAGTGGACCATGCTGCAAACATACATGGGGTGCGCCTACGCATATCGCGGTCAGGACAAAGCAGGCGATAATATCGAATATGCTATCTATTGCCATGAGATGGCTCTACGCGTGGTCCCACGTGCGCTGTTTCCAACCATCTGGGCAACTGCTCAGACGCATCTTGGTGATGCCTACCGGGAACGTCTTAATGGCGATCGACCAGATAATCTGAAGCTAGCATTGATGAGTTACCGATTGGCTTTATCGGTCTTCTCACAGAAAAATTTTCCGCGTGAATGGGCTGCCATCCATACAAAGCTGGGCTTTATATTCCAATATGCACGTGCGGAAGAGATCGAGATGAGCACAGATATGAATCTGCGTTGTGCCATCGTTTGTTATGAGGGTGCATTGGATGAAGTCTACACCCTCGAATCTTTCCCAGTAGAACGTGCTGCAACGCTGGTAAGTCTGGGCAATGTTCATCTCCGCCGCCCCAGTGGCAACCGGCGCGAAAATCTTGAGCAGGCACGCAAGTGTTATCGCGAGGCGTTGGATATCTTCACCGAGCAAACATTTCCGCTGGAATATCAGCAGACCTTACGCAACCTCAGCGAGACAGAGCTCTTTTTACGAGGATAACGGGTATATAGTTATTATTATTGTTCATCATTTGAGGATTATCCTTTCTTACAGATGTTTTGAGAAGGGAGGATCCTCTTTTTTGGCGTTTTGGGGATAGCTCAGCTAATGGGTTTGGGCAGCAATATTTATTTGAACATGTAAATTCTTTCTTTCTCTCTTCCCTAAACTCGTATATGGAATGTAAAATAATAACGTATAAGCCATTCGAATAATACTCAAGAATACGCCAGGAGGGCTCTCTTCATGCATATCGTTACCGTCTCGGAAATGAGAGAACTGGAGGCACAGGCTGACCGGCAGTATGGCCTCTCCTCTCAAATATTAATGAAGAACGCAGGGAAAAGCGCGGCAGATATCTTTGAGGCTCATCTTTTACCTCAATTTACGATAAATGGCCTTGCTGTGCTGTTCCTGATCGGGCCGGGAAATAATGGTGGCGATGGTCAGATC
>JACDAE010000525.1 GCA_013695595.1 Ktedonobacteraceae bacterium
CACGCAAGGTGACGCCCCTACCCAGGTTCTTCAGTGTTCCTCGAATGTGGCCTCTATAATTCGTCATGTATAATCCTACGCTAAACGCTCGATAATTGTCGCATTGGCAAGGCCGCCGCCTTCGCACATCGTCTGGAGGCCATAACGGGCATTGCGGCGTCCCAACTCATGCACAAGCATGGTGGCGATACGAGCACCTGAGGCTCCCAATGGATGACCAAGGGCAATGGCACCACCATTGACGTTCACTTTTTCCAGATCAGCATGCAGCTCGTGTTGCCAGGCAAGCACGACACTTGCAAAGGCTTCGTTGATCTCGACCAGGTCGATCTGATCAAGCGAGAGGCCAGATTTTGCCAGGGCTTTGCGCGTGGCAGGAATCGGGGCTGTGAGCATAAAAATGGGATCGTCACCGGCCAGCGCGAACGAGACAAAACGAGCCAGTGGTTTGTAGCCCAGGCGTTCAGCGGTCGCACGGTCCATGATCAAAAGAGCGGCAGCTCCATCGCTGATCTGCGAAGAATTTCCGGCGGTGATAACACCATCCGCTTTAAAAGCTGGTTTCAGGCCAGCCAATTTTTCCAGGCTGGTGTCGGCGCGGATACCTTCATCGCGATCGAACTGTGTGGTTGTACCGTCTTCGTTTTTAACGGGAACCGGCACGATCTGCCCTGAGAAGTAGCCCTCAGATGTAGCATGGGCGGCGCGGCGATGGCTCTCCAGTGAAAGGGCATCCAGTTGCGCACGACTGAGTTCCCAGCGTCCAGCGATCAATTCGGCACTGATCCCTTGATTGACCAGCTTATCCTCATAACGTTTCAGCATAGCGGGACTATTGAAGGGCGAGCCATAGTGTTGAGCGTTCGCGCCGATAGGGATACGCGTCATCGACTCGACGCCAGCGGCAATGGCGATATCGTATGCACCACTCATCACGCCCTGCGCAGCGAAATGGATCGCTTGCTGGCTGGAGCCGCACTGGCGATCAACCGTCGTAGCGGGAACAGATTCAGGAAAACCAGCGGCGAGGACGGCATTACGCCCGATGTTGGTGCTTTGCTCGCCGACCTGGCTTACACAACCTACAATAACGTCATCGACAAGAGCAGGGTCAAGGTGAGTGCGTTCGACGAGATTTGCCAGGACGTGTCCGAGCAGATCAACGGGATGCCAGTCTTTGAGTTTCCCGTTGCGGCGTCCAACGGGTGTGCGTATTGCTTCAACGATGACCGCTTCGCGTAATGCCATGAAAAATGCCTCCTGGGAATGTCTGACGCAGCGTTGCGTCAGAGTAACATATCTATTTTATAGTGTGTCACATCATTCCAGGAAGTGTCCATAAACAAAAGCAAAGTTACTTGCCACGCCTGGGATTGCGCCGACGCGCTGAGCCGCTGCCACCACGTTTATGTCTTCTGGATCGCGTCGAGCGAGGGGCAGGTTGTTGCACGATTGTAGTACTCCCACCATGATTATGTAACGCAAAACTGGGCAGTACCCAGAGAGAACCCCAGCCGGTCGTAAAGTACTGACGGACAGTAGTCATAATCAGAAAGGTCAGCCGATACAAAGCAACACCAGCGGCAAATTGCCAGGCAAAGAAAATGGTGATACCAACCATAAGTAAAGGCATAAGCAGTTGCAGTATGTGCGTGGTTTGCTGAAGCGTTTCCTTCGTCTGGGCAAGATCCAGCGGCTGAGCCATACGCATCTGAACAAACGTGAGAAGACCCGTCAAAAGCGGCAGGATATGGGTTGGATCAGCCAGACCAAGCGAGATATGCCAGGCCGCGTTGAAAACGGTAAACCAGGTAAGACTGAAATCAGGTATAGTCCCGAAGTGGAATAGAAATGGATACATAATACCATTCAGCGAACCTACAGTCGCACCATGCAGCACCATATTGAGCGCTACAAAGATGCCTGAGAGGACGACGCCCTGCACAATACTGGGAGTAAGGGGCGGCATAAGTGGGATGTTATGTTCTTTAAACAGTTGTTGACGTGCAGTCGTCTGAGCTGCCAGATCGCCAGGGTATTTTCTTTTGATGGCGTCTATCTCTGGCTGCAAGGACTGCTGCGCTTTGAGAACTCTCGTTTGGCGGCGCATTAAAGGTAATGTCAGCACAAAAACGATGGCGGTTAAGATGATGATGGCAAGGCCAAAGCTACCGATCAGGTGATACAAAGTGAGCAAGACGTTGAGGATTGGATACGTCACAAGCGTGTTGAAGAGTTGGATTAGCAGACTCATAAGCGCTCTCCTATGGAAATAATAAACAAAATACGTACACATTCTCTCTGTAAATACGTAGGAAAGGCTATTATGTTGTAAACGGCAACAAAAAGGCGTAGGGACCATATGAATATGGTCCCTACGCCTTTACGCGTATTTTGGGCATGTTAAAGTGTTATTTGTTGGATGCAGAGCAGCTTTTTAATATTGATAGGGAGTTTGCTGCTGCGGCTGGTAATAGGATGGTTGACCGAAGGAGACGCGACCACGCCGCCGTGGACGTTGTCCAAAGAGCAGGTACAGCAATGGACCGAGCACAACCCAGGGTGGCATCAGCCAGATTACGGCGAGCCAGAGGACTTTTCCAGTCACAGAATGCTCATCATCCACAACCATCAGTGTCGCCAGGATGTGACCGAGAACAGGCACAAAAACGACGACGAGAAACAATACGGTATTAAAAAAGCACCCTCGATTACTAGACACAGTTCTATCTCCTTCACATAAGGGTGTTTTTCATAGAACACCCGCTGTTTTTCAATATATTACAAGAATATCTGAGTATGTATTTTATACGCAGCCATAAATTGCTATAAGCAATAAATCGGCTTCCTATCAGTATCTACGTGCGGGGAACCTGCTGGTTGCAAAAGCGCTCAATTTTTTCATAGAGATCGGCGGAGCTGAAGGGTTTGATAATGTAGCCGACGCCTCCATGGCGAAAACCCTCCTCCATTTCGGCCTGCTGGGCGAAGGCTGAGACAAAAATGATCGGGATATGGGCGAGATAAGGAAGAGCTTTGATGGCATCAGCGAACTGATAGCCATCACAGTCTGGCATGGAGATATCGGTAAATATGAGGTCGGGTCGCACACGTTCAACAAGTTCCAGGCCTTCGATGCCATTGGAAGCGAGATAAATTTCGTGATCGGTCGAACGCAACATGACACGGAAGAGTTTCTGGATCAGCACTTCGTCTTCACAAAAGACAATGCGAGCCATCGGATGCCTCTCTTTCTAGCGCGGGCTGGTAAAACGGATCGTAAAATGAAAGATAGAGCCCTTGCCGGGAACGCTTTCGGCCCAGACCTGGCCACCGTGCATTTGAACGATCTCACGTACAATGGACAATTCCGGTTGGGAGTCCTCAATAGGGAACGTGGAATGGACATCACTATGCATGTGTGGTTCAAAGATGCGCTCAAGTTCAGCAGCAGAGAGACTTGTACCATAATCTCGTATACAAATATGCACAACATTGCCCTCAATCTGACTGCTGATGGCAACTTCACCACCTGGAGGAGAGTGTAAAATGGCGTTTTGCAAAAGATTTGCAACGACAGATGTGAGTTTCTCATGGTCACCACGCAGAATCGGAAGCGCATTGGCAAGTTGTAAGCGAATAATTGCATTAGAATTCGCCTGGCGCATGCGCACAACAGCATCAATAATGACTGCATTCAGATCCAGCCAACTCGGATTGAGTTGCAAATGCGGTGCTTCGCTATGATCTATATCAAGCATGCCAGTGATCAAACGCACAAGGCGACGCGCATCCGTATGTATATCGATGGCGAATTCTTTCATCTCAGTCATACTCAGATCTTTATCTCGCATAATTTCGCTAAAGCCCTGAATGCCCGTAAGAGCCGTGCGAAACTCATGGCTGACGATACCAAGAAAATCGCCTTTCGCCTTACTGGTTCGTTCCAACTCGCTTCTGGCAATCTGAAGCGTTTGCTGAGCATGATCACGCTCCATCAGGGCTTTGTTGCGCTCAACAAGCAACGCAGCCAGATTGGCGACGGCATGTATAGTTGCCAGATCCTGCGCTGTGAGATCTGGTCTGGCATTCCCATATGCGAGCAAGAAAATGCCGATAAGTTCGTCATCTTTAAGAATAGGAGTAATCAACTTGTATGATGGTAGATCGCGAAAGAGTTGATGCGAACTATCAAACGCAAGCATTTCACCGGCACGCAAGCGATCTACAAACTCCTGGCTACCAAGCATACTATGAAGGCGTGCACCATGCAGGCTGTTATACCAATGTTGTTCATATTCAGGGGAGATACCAACAATAGTAATGGGGACCAGTATTTCGGTCTGAGGATCAACGAGCACAATAGCAGCACGCTGACAATCAAGCAGGAGGCAGGGTAATTCGAGCAAGGGGCGCTTAAAAAGGTCATCCACTGGTAATTCGTTCTCTAAAGGTGCACCAGCAACCTCACGCACATCCTCAAGAGGAATGGTTGCTTCCCAATCTGTTTCGTGTTGAACCATGGCATCGGCCATCGCCAGAATAGCATTCAGTGAACGTTGCGTACGATATGAAGAGTTACGTTGAGTAGTGACATCCTGAAACGTAATAATTGCGCCCTGTAGCTGTCCATGAGAATTATAGAGAGGTTGACCGCTTACATTGAGGCGTCGAGATGGCTGCTCTGGCTCCTGTATTGTGACATCGATAACGGTGGCATCTTGCAAAATTTCGCCTGCCAGGACACGGTGGAGGGGATGTTCCTCTTCTCGGAGAGGACGCCCATCTTCGTCGTATAGTAAGAAGGGCAGATGACAGTTATATAACTGATCAAGCGAGAGGCCAGAGATACGTTGAGCCGCAGAATTGGCAACGAGCAGATTGCCACCAGCGTCATAGTAAAGGACGCCAGGTGGCAGCATTTCAAAAAGCATACGATACTGATCCGCCTGTATACCCCGTACCAGAGTGGTGCCGGTATTTTCGCTACGTTGAATACTATTCGTGTGGTCGTTGTCGTCTCTGCTCATATACCCCTCTTCTTCGTGCCTATATATAGTGTACAGGACAAACCCAAGTATTTTACGCTCAGACGGAGAGCCATTGTAAACTCTTGACATGTAGCTCTCCAATAGCTTATACTTTTCCTAACAACGGTAAATTTTCTAATGAGGATATATTAAAATGGGTATCAAGGAGCGAAGGCAGCGCGAGAGGCAAGCTACCAGGCAGAACATTTTAGTAGCGGCTCACCAGATTGCGCGACAAGAGGGATGGCCTGCACTCACTATACGCAAAGTGGCAGAGGCAATTGAGTATAGTCCACCGATGATCTACGAATACTTTGCGAATAAGGAAGAGATTCTGTTGGATTTAATGCGGGAAGGTTTCCAACAATTAATCGCAAGTATGCAACAAGCCAGAGCTTCGACAGAAGATCGCCAGGAAAGCTTGATGAGAATCATTGACGCTTATTGGTCTTTTGCTAGAAATAATCCTGAACTATATCAGATCATGAATGGGTTGGGAGGCGTTCTTCTTGATAACCAGGAAACAGCACGAGAGGGGCAAAACGCTGGCAGGATTCCTCTTGCAGCACTTGAGGACTGGGCACAGGATAGTGGCATCGTTCTAGAAGATGCTTTTGGAGCAATTGAGACATTCTGGAGCCTGATCCATGGTATGGTGAGCCTGACTATGGCCGATCGTATTGTAGGGGGAGAACCGCGTGCGAGACAATTACTTTATCAAGCCTTCCAGACATTACTCCTCGGCTGGAGTACAAAGCAAAAAGGGCCTTAATTGGCTTTTTTTTACAAATTATCTAACAACGTTCATTTTTATATCGTCATTCAATTACATTGACAGCATAGTAAAGAAGGAAGATATCCATGGAAAACATAACTAATGAGCTACACGTCATCTTTGGAACTGGCCCTGTAGGTATGACGCTCGCTGCACAATTGCGTGCGACAGGCAAACATGTACGTCTGGTTAATCGCAGTGGCAAGGGACAGGCTCCGGGTGGAGCGGAGTTGATGGCAGGCGACGCCTTGCAGTCGGAAGTCGTACGAAAACTTTGCCAGGGAGCAGCAGTAGTTTACCATTGTGCAAATGTCCCCTATGAGCAACAACTTGATATCATTCCCCGTCTGCAAAAGAGCATAATAGAAGGTGTCGCGCCCACCGGAGCCAGGCTAATTGTGACCGACACACTCTATATGTATGGGGAAACACATGGAAAGGTCATGAAAGAGACAACCCCATATACTGCAACGACACGGAAAGGACAGATGCGAGCAAAAGTAGCACAATCCTATCTCGCAGCACATCGCGAGGGCAAGGTGCGTATCGCGCTTGGGCGGTCTGCTGACTTCTTTGGGCCGCGTGTCCTCAATTCAGTGTTGGGTGATCGTGTCTTTCCCGCCGCACAGGCTGGGAAGTCAATCCAACTGATCGGTAACCTTGATCTTCCTCATTGTTACAGTTACATTGAGGATGTCGCCAAAGGCTTGATGACATTAGGAGAACATGACGAAGCTCTTGGACGAGCCTGGCATGTACCTGTTGTTGACCCGATTGTAACGCAGCGGGATATGACAGAGATGATCGGGAAAATGCTTGGAAAACCTGTACACATTCTGGCCCTTCCCAAATTGGCAATTCAGTCTCTCGGTCTTTTCAGTCCCTCCATGCATGAATTTGTTGAGATGTTTTACCAATATACCGAACCGCAAATCGTAGATTCCAGTGATATTGAGCAAGCATTTGGCTTACATCCAACGCCACTTGATGAAGCGATCCGCTCTACCATCCAGTGGTATCAGAAACGCACCAGCGCATAGTATGAATGCTGGTACAGTTGTCGTCGGATGGCTCCCTACAAGCCTTGAAAGCCGTTACAGGGAGCCAGCAATTGTAGTCTACCCTACAGGCACGAACTCCACTCCATCAGCAGCGATCTCCTGACCAGCCTCACCAGTTGCGTTGTTCATGACAACACTCCCCGCGTTTCCGGCTTTGAAATGGTAGGTACCGATACTAATCCATTGAGAGCCTGTATTGAGAGTACCAAAAGGACCCTCAAAATTGCCGACGTGCGATTCGTCGACGTAGACAGTATGGCTAACCCCCGCCTTCACGTTACTGGATCTGGCACTATTCACCGTGAAGGGGACCCAGCTACTGCTCGCATAGGTCAGGTCTATATATACACCAACCTCGTAATCGCCCTCTTTAGGGATAGTGGGACGCCAGGTCGCGGTTGCAGTTGTAGCATCACTGGAAGTATATGTCCAATGCAAGTCGCCATTAATATCATCCTTCGTCCTATCGACTGTCCACTTACCAGTGCTGCTCCAATTTTTATCACCATCATCAACCAGGATCGCACCAGACGCGATAGCACTTCCATTGGCGTTCAGATCAGGAACGGTCCCATTGGTGGCAGGATTATTGACCCAGAGGTAGTTATCGTCAACAGTATTGGGATCAGGATAGTTGCCTCCCCAGCCAAAGGGATCGGTTGGCTGCCAGGCAACATCATTCAGATAGTAGGTTCCCATATGCAGGTGTGGCCCCGTGGATGAGCCTGTAGTGCCTGTAGTGCCAACCTGCCACTGAACACCGACCTGATCGCCAACGGTCACCGTAATCGCACTCAGATGCCCATAAACCGTCGCAAAACCATTTTTATGGTCAATCGCGACCCAGAGACCAAAGGCATCATTATGATTAATGGGATTGTACCAACCAGCACGAACAACGGTCCCAGCTCCTTCGCTTAACACTGGCTCAAAGCGCATGTCCAGATCGTAGCCATTATGTCCGTCATAACAATTGACACCCGGCGTACAGTTATTCACATCATTGCCGGTCAGGCGCGTTCCGTTATAGCCGACGAACACACCATCCTGCTCATAGGTAGGCTTATCATGATCGAAAAGCGACCGTATACGCTGTACCATTGTTCGGCTCCCATAGTAAGGGCGATGCATGAACGGTGTAGGGGCTTTACTTTTGTTCTTTGCCGCGAAAGTTAATGGTCCCTGCTTGACCATTGAAACGGCATGTACAGCCACAGATCCTGCCATGATGCTGGCAAGCAGAAGCGCCAAGGAGAGGGT
>JACDAE010000545.1 GCA_013695595.1 Ktedonobacteraceae bacterium
GATCAGAGGCGATCAAACGCCTGTCTGAAACATTCGGGATGACTCATACTTTCTGGGCATCGCATATAATGAGGATAAATATATGAAGGAAAAGGAGCAATTGCAAACATGAAAACGAAACAACTCGGACGCACCGGATTAAAGGTCAGCGAGATTTGTCTGGGGACGATGACATTTGGCAACCAGGCCGATCAACAGACCGCGTTCTCTATTATGGACGTAGCCGATCGAGAGGGCGTAACCTTTTTTGATACCGCCGATGTCTATCCCCTTGGCGCTGATCCGGAGCAACGTGGCAGCACGGAGGAGATCGTTGGACAATGGCTCCATGAGCACCATGCACGAGAGCGTATTGTGCTGGCAACCAAGTGCGCAGGCGCGATGGGGAGCGGTCCCAATGATGTTGGCTTGAGTCGTAAGCATATTATTAGCGCATGTGAAGACAGTTTACGCCGTCTGCAAACCGACTACATCGATCTTTACCAGGTGCATTCGCCCGATCTGTCGACGCCGATAGAGGAGACGCTACGGGCAATGGATGATCTTGTCCATGCCGGGAAGGTGCGCTATATTGGCTGCTCAAATTTTCCCGCCTGGCAGCTTGCGGATGCCTTCTGGACCAGTAAACTCGCGGATATTACGCAGTTCGTGAGTGTGCAGCCGCGCTACAATATTGTGTTTCGTATGATTGAGGACGAGCTTCTGCCACTCTGCCGGGCGCATGGCATCGGCGTAATCTCTTATAATCCACTGGCTGGTGGTGTATTAACCGGGCGTTATCGTCAAACAAAGGCTGTAGAGCCAGGAACGCGCTTCAGCTTAAAGCATAGCGGCGAATTCTATCAACGTCGTTATTGGAACGAAGCTGTCTTTGAAGAAGTGAATCGTCTGGGCGAATTTTTGGAGCAGCGTGGCAAAGAACTAACGCATGTTGCACTGGCCTGGGTGCTTGCTCAATCAGATATCACCAGTGCTATTCTGGGTGCGAGTAAGCCGGAACAGCTTGAAGAGAGTTTACGTGGTGGTGCTGTAGAATTGGATGAAGATGAACTGCGTGCCTGTGATGCGGTGTGGTTCAATCTTCCCCGTGAACGCGATCCCCAGATCGCCAGAAGATAGGCGTAATCCCGACGCGGGCTTATAAATCGCGCCCCTACACCATGGCTGGCTTTGTACATGCCAATCCTATCCATGGTGTAGGGGCGCGATTTATAAGCCCGCGTCGGGATTACAAATTATGTCGGTCGACAAAAATCGTTAATCGGTGCTTTTATGCGCAGGTGAGCGTAAAGGTCCGGAATTTGATATTATCCTCATACCCGCACGTTCCTCTACAGGCCATTGCGGATCTGATTCCTGTGGCTGATAAGGGCCATTGAGAATGCGTGGCCTTAATGGCTGTGTCACAGGATGTGGAGATGGTGGACGTTGTGGTAAAGGTTGTGACCCGTTCGATGCCGGTGCGTACGCTTGCGGTGCTGGCTTGCTCTGTGATTGGGGGCTGGGACCCTTCACACGCAAGGCAACCAGGAGGCGATTGATCTCTGTCAGGTCGCGGCACGATTCGGGGATGCTGAAGGAAGTGCCGGGTGCATGACGTTCAAAGGCGATGCTGAGATCGCTGAGCGCCCTCATGATGCGCTGCCCATAGTTGGTGACCTGCCCCAGGCGTGAGAGACGATCGGCCATCAGGTTCAAGCTACCGGCGAGTGGGAGGAGTGCACCATTGGTCAGGTTCGCCCTGGCCCGCAGATTGCCATTTGCCAGATTGGCCTGCACATCTTTGAGGTGCTCGATGCCCTGTTCCAGTTCAGCGTTATATTCGGCGATCTGGTGTGACTGTTCGGCGACGCGTTGATTCGCTCGTTCAAGGCTGGCGAGCGCTTCCGCTTGACGCTGAGTAAGGCGCATATTCTCCCACATCGTGTAGATCTGTCTTGTGACGACCAGTGCGACGACGCCAATGGTAGCGAAGAGCAGGACGGGTCGAATAGTGCGTTGCCCCCCATCGGGTGCCAATACATCTAGCGTAAGGGCGACAAAGAGCAGACCTAACAATGCATAAGGAACAAACTGCATCGGCGTGAGATTCGTCTTCTCCTCAAGCAATTCCTGGCGCTGTTGAATGATCTCTTCAGACGTTGCGGGGAGGAAGCGTCGTACACAGGCAGCAATGCCAATGGTCATCAAGCCCAGTGGCCAGCCCAGATCAAGCCAGGTCGCCTCTACATACGTTCCGGCGTTCTGTTGGACATTGAAGAGGAAATCGGAGCCGACAAAGAAGCAGAGGCCCAGGCCGAGCACGAGTAGGCCCATACGTCGTGCCGTTGATTGGTAGATACGCCCCTGGCCACGTAGCAGGAGGAAGATAATGCAACTGAGTAGTGCTGTATCTGCGATTGGATAATAGAGCCCAAGAAACTTGGCGAGATTGGCTTCACCAGCGGCCTGAGCCAGTGATCCGAGCAGAAGATACCAGGCCAGAGCGAAGATGGAACCCATCGAGATAAGGCTATCCATGATCAGGACGAGGCGCTTGCCCTGCTCATCGGCGGCTGGTTGTAGGAGCAGGCCAGAGAATGCAAGCAAAGGAAACAAGGAGTAACCAATATCGGCCATAGAAGGAAAAGGTGCCTGATTCTGAGAAACGTAGTAGCGCCAGAAGCTATCACCGATGCCCCACATAATGATACCAAAGCCGATAAGGATCCATGAAATTTGTTCAAGGCCGATCCATGGTTCACCTGGATCATTGCGATGACGAGGATAGGTTGCGCTAAAGAGGACAAGCCCTCCACCGATGAAGGCTCCGGTGACGGGAGAGAATTGCCCTATACGCAGGGCGATCGAGCCTCCAAGGTGAAAGACGACGATGATGACCATCGCGGCCCCGACCCATGCCACTGCTTTGATGAGTGTACGTATTGATGAGTTCATCGAAATCTCCTATATGTACTCACTGTACAGGTAACGATAAATATGCTGATAACGACCCAACGTGGTAGCGGAGCCAGATCTTGTGATCCTCCGGAAAAGCGTTCCACCCTGCTATATGGATCCTTGCCCCGCCGACCGACGATAGGTGGCCTCAGTAGCGAGAGACTCGAGCGCGATGCCCCCACGAAGCACTCCCTCCACCTGTTGAAAGTATAGGTTGGGTGTCTTCTCATGTTCTCCTACCTTACTTCCCTGCTGCGCAAGAAAGAAAAAAGCATGTTGGTGCCTGGAATGTAAGGGTATGAGGGGGTGTGGGAGAAAATCTTATGCCGGGAAAGAGAGGATGGTATAACCTTTTTGTCTGTCTTATACCATGTCTTCTGTAGGAGATGTGTACAACAATCTTTATATATTTATAATACGTTTACGATGGACAGAGCATAGGAAATATGTTATAGTAATTCAGGTAAGCAACTTCCAATGATTCTAATGTTCGTACGTTGTTTTGACATGTCGGTAACATTACACACATTGCGTGTTATTCTAGAATGGTGTAGTGTTGGAATTCCTTCAAAAAGACGCAGTGAATCACCAATCAGGTATTCTGAGACTTCGAAGATTGCTGCCACACGGCGGACGACTGCCAGTATGGCACTATCGAAGCGAAGGAAGTGCTGAAAATGGGAGCAACCTCAACCGGGCATGGCGGTTGGACCCAACTCAACGTGGTATGTATTGCTACAAAAAATGGCACGTTGCCTTTAGACTGGTGTGAGCATTGTTATTCCTTACGCTTCCTGCTTTAAGATACACATACTACGAACGTTGCCAGTCGATTGGAAACTACTGATCACGCTCCCGGCTATAACGGGAGTGGGACGAGTACATTAAAATGTAGCCAGTCTCAAGAATGGAAGAGATTTCGATCCCAAACGTCCGTGTTTTCAAGCGTGTGCGTGAAAGCACGTTGCGTACAGGTCGCATTTCTTGATCCCAGATCCCTATCTCCTGCGCTTCTTGGAGGCGTTCTCGGCAGCGTTCGATGGTCTCCTCAGTTGCTCTTCCAGTGTTAAAGCCGGCGAGCAGCACTTCATAAGGGCAGTAGTAAGGGTATGCTTCAAGAAGTGGCATGAGGACGCAAATTTCACTGGTGGTGAATTGTTGCTCCATCAACATATGAGGTCGGTTGTTCTGGCAAACGAGATGCGAGAGGGTACCGAGCGTTGTATTCAATGCTAACGAATGATCTGCGGGCAATAACCCTTGCAGTGAAAAGTGTAATATCTCCTCGTTGTTTTCCTGCAAGTAGCTCATAGGAGTTTTCACTTTACGAAGGGATACTTTCTGCATAATGGTGCTCCTTGTCTTATTGGTGCGGTGCGATGGCCTGCATCAGAGATGAAATGGCGAAGGATACATCTTCTGCTCTCTTCTCCTGGAGACCTCAGGTGTATGGACATTTGAACCTGCTGTATCCAGGTTTGTGGTTCCTCCTTTGCTGTACTGGACCGATGCCCGTTGTACCAAATGGGTAGCGCACTCAGGTATTTATGCCGACGATGATAACGACTCTGCTCATCAATTTATAGAGTAAGCGAGAGCCGTAACGATCATTGGAAACTGCTCCATCCCTGTTAGCAGGGTTGGGGTTTCTGTCTATGTACCTGTGTCGCGAAGTTATATGTATAGAATACACATTACACGACTTGCACCGGGAAATCAAGACTTTTTCGGGTAGAAGCGTGTGTATTTTGTGTGAAGACACGGCGGTTTAACGGCAATGATGGGTAGCTACGGCGAAACCTCGTCTAGACGCTTGCCACGGGTGGGTGTACCGAACTGGGCAATAATCGCCGCCACTGCCAGACAGCCACCGATGACCAGGAAAGTACCGATGGTACCAAGCGTCGCGACGTTGTTTGCGATCAAGAGAATGCCCACACCGCCTCCAAGATGTCCGATGCCATCAACCAGGGCAAAGCCGCTGGCACGTGCTCTGGTGGGATAGTTCTCCGCCGACCATGTCCAGGCCATTGGCACAAAGAGATTGAAGCCAATGAACAGGATGATTGCTCCAATTGCGGTAATCCAGAACTGGCTCGATCCGGCCAGCGCAATAATCAACCCTCCGATAATCGTCAGTACCGCCGAGATTGGCAACCAGTATTTACGCTCCAGCAGTTCGCCACAGACATAATCGAAGATGGCAACCCCAATGAAGCCAAAGGTGCCAACCGCCACGATGAGTCCAGCTTCGGGCGGTGGATAGCCCAGGCCAGCCAGCACGCTTGTCAGACCTGAACTAATGGTGTACACCGTGATGAAAGCTATGAACCACATGCAGAAAAGCAAAATTGTCCGGCGCAGATAGAGCGGATTGCCCAGTATCTCCAGATATGTGGCGCTTTTCTCGCCTGTGTGAAGGTGGATCTCTGAACCGACAGGGGGCAGATTGGCCAGCTTTTTGAGTGCACGTTGTTCCATGTCCGTAACAATCTCGTCTGCCTCCTCGATGCGCCCACGTGCGATCAGCCAGCGTGGAGATTCTGGTAGGCGAACGCGCAGTATGATCCCGATGAGCGCCAGTACCGCGCCAATCCCGTACATGATCCGCCACCCATTGCCCGCAAACTGCGGCAGCTTGTTGACGGTCTGGACGGTCGCCAGCGCAAAAGGCAGACCTTCGGGAAAATTGGCAGCCGGTGTGGTCAGCCAGAGTCCCAACCAGATCCCAAAGAACGCTCCCAGAGAAGACATAATAAAGATGAGTGCGGTATATTTAGCCCGCTCTTTACCGGGAGCCACCTCGTTAATATAGGTAGCCACGAGCGCCAGATCTGCTCCTACACCAATCCCGGTGATAACGCGAGCAATAATGAAGGAGGTATAATCCCAGACAAACGCATTAAATAGGGAGCCTAAGCCCGTGATGATCAGGGTGAGCAGGAGGATGTCTCGGCGTCCAAAGCGATCAGCTAAAGGGCTGAGAATCAGTGCTCCGATGACGTACCCAACCAGGTTCAAAAGTACAGGTAGGCCAAGCTTGCTAGATGCCAGGACCAGTCCCGCAGGTGCGGCAGTCAGCCCTGGTGGGGGACCAGGTAGGCAGCCGGCGACGATCTGGGTGCATGTCTGAATAAAAGAGACATTGATATCAAAAATGTCAAAGAAGGTGAAGAGAAAGCCAATGCCGATGATACCAATGAAGAGGTAGGAAAGCGACCAGATTGGAATCCGGTCCTGTCGAGCAATGATTGCAGCACCACTGCTGCTTGCCATTGGTTGGGACGTGCCACTTGCTTCGGATGCCATAAGAGATCCCCTTTCAAAAAAGGAACGCCAGAAGACAACAACCAAAGAGAGCCAGTTAACCAACAACGAATATGTTGGGTTCAACCTTAAAACAGCTTTTGCTGGAGCAGACATTGCTCAAGCAAGCACTGTGCTGTTTTCGTGCAGTGTTTCCCCAAAAATCATTCCGTCCCCTTGCTAAAAATAAGATCCACCTAACAGATGAGCCACGTACTTTGTTGAGAACAGGACACGATGCTCGTACGTAGATGGATGGGATAATACAGATGAATCAAGCGTGGTATGCTGAACGAATTGTTCTGTATAACAGAAGTATATGGAAATGCCCTTCCTTTGTCAAGGTATGGGATCATGGACAGGGCATTCCAATTTTCCTCGGAGTTAGAA
>JACDAE010000574.1 GCA_013695595.1 Ktedonobacteraceae bacterium
CATGCCCATGGCGCCACCACGTATCTTGCGCATCTCATGTTCTGGCATGGTCAACAGGTCCTGTCCTTCAAAGATCACGCTGCCGCCAACGTATTCGCCCGGCGGCTGTGCGACCAGTTTCATGATAGAGAGCGCCGTAACGCTCTTTCCACATCCACTCTCACCAACGAGAGCGACTCTCTCTCCAGGTTTGATCGCGAAGCTCACGCCGTTTACAGCATGAATATACCCACCCCTCACCTTAAAATGTATCTCCAGATCCTGCACCTCTAAAAGATTGTCTGCCATGCGTCTTATTCCTTCCCCATCGTTTAGCGCTCTGTCATGTAAGGATCAAGTGCATCGCGAAAGCCGTCGCCCACCAGGTTAGCGCTCAGGACCGTCAAAAAGATGAGTAAGCCTGGAATGAATACGAGCCATGGCGCGGCGTCGAAAAAGCTTTGACCATCGCTGATCATATTCCCCCAGCTTGCATCGGGTGGACGGAGGCCAAAGCCAAAGTAACTCAGAATCGACTCCAGAATGATATTGCTCCCGATGAGCAGGGTAGCATTCACGATGATCGCTCCTGCCGCGTTAGGCAAAATATGCCGGAACATCAGGCGCAAGTTCTTGGCGCCAATAGTACGGGCAGCCAGCACATACTCACGCTCTTTCAGCGCCAGAAACTCGCCGCGCACGATGCGTGAAGAAACCGTCCAGCCGAAAGCCGCAATTAAAAGCACCACACCGATAGTTGAACCATTCACGAAGGAGGCAGAGACCACGAACAGCAGGAGATAGGTTGGCACCGCCAACGCAACATCAGTGAGGCGCATCAAGATGTTATCGACAATGCCACCATAGTAGCCTGCCAGAGCACCGATGCCGATGCCAAAGATGATGGAAACCAGCATTGAACTGAGACCCACCAGCAGAGAAACACGCCCACCGGTCAGCGCACGCGCAAATTGATCACGCCCAACGTTATCGGTTCCGAATGGATACTGAAGCGTTGGCCCCTGTATGGTACTATCATAGTGCAAAGCATTCGGATCAGTATGGCCTGTCAGGTAAGGACCTAAAAAACACAGGAGGAACATAAATATCAAGAAGACCGCGCCAAAAACTGCGGCTTTATTGCGCACAAAGCGATCAAAGATAATGCGTCCCTGGCTGCGCCGCCTGCGTACCAGTTCTGGCGTCTGTTCCAGAAAAGGATCAATCTCTTCTTCTTGAGTCGCGTTAAGCTGTTCTGGTATATCCATTCATGCCTTCCTCTCAGAAGTTGCAAGCACAACACATTAACTGTAGCGGATACGTGGATCTACGACACCATAGAGAATATCCGCGACCAGGTTGAAGAGAATTACCAGGGTGCCACTGAGTGTCAACATGGCCAGCAACACGGGAAAATCCCGATTATCCAGGGATTGGAGAAACAACTGTCCCATGCCGGGCCAGGCAAAAATCTGCTCTGTGATCACGGCCCCTCCGGCAACGGCGCCAAAATCTATCGCGACCACCGTGATCAAAGGAATG
This sequence comes from Ktedonobacteraceae bacterium, assembly GCA_013695595.1. Taxonomy (GTDB): domain Bacteria; phylum Chloroflexota; class Ktedonobacteria; order Ktedonobacterales; family Ktedonobacteraceae; genus JACDAE01. The sequence continues at coordinate 1,522 of JACDAE010000574.1, forward strand.
ATGGCATTGCGTAGCGCGTGTCGTATGAGTATTGTGCGTGGAGAAACACCCTTCGCACGCGCGGTACGCATATAATCTTGCTTGATCACCTCGATCATGCTAGAGCGCAGGTAGCGGCTCCAGACCGCGACAAAGAGAATCGCCAGTACTAACATCGGCGAGATCAGGTGCAGGACATGATCCCACAAACCGTTGAAAAAATCATAGGTTACACCAAGCGTCGTGGTCCCTGAAGTTGGTAGCCAATGTAATTTGACGCCAAAAATATCCTGCGCAAAGAGTCCCAGCAGAAAGGCCGGCATGGCAAGACCGAAGTATGAGAGCGAAGTCACCAGGTAGTCCGTAATCGTATTTTGCCTGACGGCTGATATGACGCCGAGCAGAATAGCGAATATGAGCGCAACCACAAACGCAGTGACAAATAATTCCAACGTCGCCGGAAAACGCTGCACGAGGATCTGCAATACCGGTTGATTGGTTGAAAAGGAGAAGCCAAAGTCCCCCACCAGGGCATTGCCCAACCACTTCACATATTGAATTGGAAGAGGTTGATCCAGGCCAAAACGGACACGCATGGCCGCCCTACCGGCGGCATCGAGCCGCGGATTAAACAGCACCTCGTCCGGTCCTCCGGGCAGCGCATGAATCAGCAGAAACATGAACAGCGAGAGGAGAAAGAGCAGAGGGATGGCCTGTAATATGCGCCTGATAATGTATCGCCACATTGAATCCTCCCATGGCAGGCTAAGACTACTCCACGGCCTAAGAGACAAAAGGATACATACTAGTTTATGTGTACTGAAGCTGAGAATAGAGCACATGGCGCCCGCGTTGTCGGCGGACAAGAGGAGCCGAAGGGGCGCCACTACACATAAGGTCATCGCTCTCCCCGTTTCGTAGCTGCGCGATTGATCGCGCGGGGGCTGGCCTGACG
>JACDAE010000582.1 GCA_013695595.1 Ktedonobacteraceae bacterium
GTTGGAAGCTTTCCATCACGACTTTGAACTTGAACGCTGGGTCGTACTGTTTATGCGTCGTTGCCATTTTCTTTGGTCCCTTTCTGGTTTGCTTCTTTCACTGTCTATTTTACCAGGTACGGGACACTGCTATGAACAATAAAGTTGTGGACTCCAGCAAAGTCCAGCACTTGGTGGTTGGGATACTTGTTCTGAAATCAGGAAGGCAAGGGTCATGTGCCGAACTTAATCATTATCAATCTTGTAGAAAAAGACCAGGGCAGTAGCGATAGCCATGTTCTTCTTTTAAGTAAGTCGAGATCATGCGCGGTTTGCGTCGTAAGTGGTACGTAGTCAAGATACTTTTGGAGATCGTTTAAGCGCTCTATTCCTTTGAATTTGTCTGCACGCAGCAGTTCACGGCGAACTTCGAAGTCCGCGATCTCCGGGATTTTTACCAGTATCCCCTTCACCGCCAGCGATTCTAGCCATTGATTGCACTCACGTGTTTCCTGGGAGGCCTTGGGATTTGTTATCAAGCCTAAAGGACCTGCATCGAGGAGAATAACCATGCTCATGGGAACAGCTTCCGTTCAGACAGTCGGTCTTCATCTAGGGCCTGTTTTAAGTATTCCCATGTGCTGCGCTGCTCCTGCTCGTCGCCTTCGCGCCAGGATCTCAGCAACTGGATTAAAGCGTGGTTCTTTTGGGATTGCGCCGTGCTTTGAGGAAGTTCCTTGTTCTCGATCTCGCTTCGAGATACTGCGCGGGGTGGTTCATAAACTAGACGTGCCAGTGTCTGTAGCCATAAAGATCCGCTCGGCGTCACGGAGGAACTCTGTGTTTCCTGCAGGGAGTGCGAAAGCCCTGAAAAAGGCGTTCCAGTTTCAAAAGCACCAATGAAAGGCTCATGTGCTGCGCGGGAATTAATGATGCTTCTTAAGATCATATTGCTCATTGGGGCCTCCTATTCAAGAGAGTTGCTAGCTTCTCACCTTGCGCTGAGGAGAACACTCGCCAAACATCGGTATGTAAGCGCTCCATCTCCTGCATTAAAACTTCTTGTCCTGGCGACACCGCGCGCTCAAAAATCCGGTCAATATCAATAATGATGGCTCCGTGTTCTGCACCCGCATCTGGTAGATTATCACCCAGGGTGATAATCAAGATATTTTCAGCATCCAAATGGATCTCTTCTCGTAAAAGAAACCCTGGCTCTGAGCGGAGGAAACCTGCCGAGATGTAGTCATTTGCTACGAACCACGCACTGGGACGTTCCTGCGCTGTTTCCTTATTGATGCGGTTAATGTAACGGAGTCCAATGCGATTTATTTCCTCTGGTTGCAAAACCTCTTCAACACGCTGCCATGCGGCAAGAACATCATGACGCATTGTCTCCCATCCCTGGTAGGGCGAGAGAGTGCTAATACTGAGAGAGTCCTCGGCCAATTGAAGAATGAGTGGGCGAGTATCGTGCTTGAACCGGACTTTCTGTCGTTGGGGCACGAATTTCGTACCCGCACCTAGTGGTCCAAACTCAAACTGCAAGCCCATCTCAAGCACCGGTTCCATCTCTGGGTATTCATTCTGTATATGTTTGAAGAGTTCACCAGGGAAAGAGGGTCTCCACTCTTTTTCCGAAGAGAGTCGAAAGCGTATATCACATACTGCCTCAGTGATAGTTGGGTTAGGATATGCAGGGTGTTCGCTATTCATATTCTTCTCCAATCCCATATGCCAAGACTGTCCTCAATAAAAAGGCGTGGGTTCCTTTTCAAAAAGTTACTCCTACTCAGATTATATTGCATTATTGCGCTGATAGATAGAGTGACCTCAGGGATACGAATACATAGTCTGAATCCTTAGCATGGAAGTTGACCTGGCTCTGACTATTTTACAGTCTGAGCTTTTTATCTTCTTTGTGATACTCGATAGTGATTCCAAGCTGGGACTGGCTTACGGCCTGTCATGTTGCAGCGATAGCGTACCATCTGCAAGCTTGCTCCAAAGTATTCTGCTATCTCATTATGGGTCATACCGTGTTGAAACGTCCAGTCAAGACCTTTTGCCGTGATTTGTAAACAACCGCCCAGATATGCAGCTTCTTTTTCATCGTCTGCGCGATACTCGCGCAAAGTAAAGCCTCCCGCCATCTGGCGTAAACGAATAGGTTGGTGGCCGAACAACAGATGAGATAATTCATGCATGATATCTGACTCATGTCGAGTGGATGCATGAGTCGGATTGTAAAGGATGAGATGCTTACCCTCGCCAATTGGGAGCGTGATACCAGACCAACCTGCATCTTCTTTCAACAAGCATAGAAGTGTCTGTTGATCTATTCCTGGCACTTGTGTCGGACTAATCACTGCGATCTTCAAATGTTGTGCTAATCGTCGAGATGGAAGTGGATCGTAGGCGTACAAATTTAATGCCCTGCGCCAGCGTATCCCTTCAGCTTCACACCAGACACTTATGCTTCTCTTCAAACCTGTCATCTACTCCAACTCTAGCTTCCCTTCAGTTGCAGCTTTATAGGTAGCCTTCATAACCCTTGCTAGTGCAATTGCTGTCTCAGGATCTAGCTCTTTATCCGCACGCAGGTATCCCTCAATACGATCCATTGTACTGATTTCAGTTTGTTGCTTTTCATTCGTCTCTTTAATGAACTCTTCTGACGAAACCTGTAACCAATCACAAATACGGAGAAATGTATCCATGTCTGGCACTTTGCCATTCTCAATACGAGATAACGTTGAGGGGCTAACATCGCCGATTTCCTGGGCAATTTCACGGAGACCGCGATTTCCACGTTTTGTTTTGATGAGAGCCGCCAGGTATTGGGTATCTAACACTTTGCTCATTGTTTTTCCCTAGCTCGAATCAATTTTGGAAACACTGTTTCATCTATTGCACAATCAAGAAAAATGCTGTATACTTTCTAATGTCTCATATATGAGACATTGTAGCATATTTAGCACACAAGATCAAGTCGAAGAGAAGGAAACACTAATGAAGAAAACATTACCAGAGAATGTCTTCCCCTACCTCGCTCTAGGGCTAGCGAAGTATGCCGAACGAGGGCAGAAATATCCCTATCCACCTGAACTGTTCTATGCCCTAAATCATCTTTCGTTGGCCATGCTTGCTGCATTCCCTCGTACTATCTCGGATCTTTTCGAGCTTTTCGCGAAACCGCTTGAGCAATGGTGGCCCGGCGATACGTTGCCACCTGGGATCGATCCGCGCTTTGAGTTGCTCTACGAAGGTGAATTAGATGAACAGGTTATTGAGTTTTTGCTTGAATATGACTTGCCAGCGGGGGCCACACTTCAAGATCTACAAGTTATACTGGATAATCAGTTGATGCTTAACATACTCAATACATCCAGGAAAGCGTCCATTATGGACTATGCTGGTGCTAACAGCGAGTATGTTGCTATCAGGCAATATGTGATTACAAATCCCTGGACTACCGGTGAAGCCCTTCGACAACAATTCCGCACTTTGCGTTACATCAAAATCCAAGAGGTTGGCGCGCTGTATCAGGACAGTCGCTCATCTAATGCTACTTTACTTTATCAGCGCCCTGGGATGCCAGCAGCATGTTATTGGAACTGCTCAGCATGTGGTCCACTTTATCAGCGCGGCAATCGTCTGGGCAGTATTAAACCGAGCGCTTGCGCCGGGCGGTGCCCTGGTCCTCAAGGCTGGCAAGATCTTGATCCATTTAGCAATACTCTCGTCCTAAAACGTGGTCTCCACTTGCGCACTCATATACCAGGAATTACCGAAATCCAGCTCTATCGTTGGCTCACTCAGGATGTGCAACCAGCACAGCCAACGTTGCAACAAGTTGTTTTATGGCCAGGAGTTGATCGTTACGATCTCCTTCTCAAATTTCAAGATGGTATCTGGGCTGTAGATGTCAAAGACTACAAAGATCCGTTTGCCTTGGGGAAGCATATTGCTCAGGATAATCGCCATGTTGCAGAAAGCGGGCTTGAATGGAAATACTGGTTTTATGTGTATCCATTCTATCGGGAGATTCAGCGGCCTGATTACGCTGCCTATGTTCGTCGTGCTGCTGGCCCACTCTCAGACAAAGTTGTTATTCTGAGTGATAAGCAATTTAAATCACGTGTTGTATCGCGGTAATGATGCATTTTTAGGAGAGCAAACATGTACGATCGAAGTGCGTGGTATGGGCCACTCGTCGAGCAGATCAAAGCGCAGGATGCCGATGGGATTCTCAAAGGAAAATACGTTCCTCTGCTTCAGGTAGAACTTGGCCTATATTTACTTGAACGGTTAGAACTGCGTGATGAAGCCATCACAGTTTTGTGGGTAATTTTGAGTGGCCTGCCTATTCCCGATACTCGCTTAAGTACACTAGATGAACAACAACGGCACGCCATTGCCAATGCACGTATTCTGCTCCCTTTTTCTGGTCGCTTCAATTGGGAGAATGCACTAAGAATATATGCCACCATTGAAGAGAAATGGCGTTGTTATCGGGCGTATCCAGAAGGACTGGAAAAGCAAGTAGTATATAATCTCCAAAGTCATCAGGAACGCATTTCAGTCTATGATACTGTCCTTGATAGCATACTACCATTTGCACCAAGAACAATTACCCCGGCGACAGCAGACACCTACTACTTTGATGCTATCACTGGACAGGGAAAACAGGTAGTACAGGTAGAAATCAGCGAAAAAGTTGCGGAAATGGTAGCAACGAGCGTCTACTGGTTCGCCCAACCTCGTAATCGTCGGCCTTTGAGCTATACCCATAGCGATTTTCGTGCCATTGCGAGTGAGATCGACCAGTTACGTCTACAGCGTGCTTTGCCGACTGCACTAGGATCACAAAAGAGTTGGTTAGAATTGGTTGAACATCTCTTAGGATACCGTGCTATCTTATCTGACGGAAGTCTCGCTGACAAAAATAGTGTTCCTCTGCACATAGACGGCCACGCTTATGTTGTGGGCGCTGTCGCTGCTGGAAAATCGACAATTGCCAAACTCATTTTAGCTGATGCTGCCTTGCATCCAGAGAAAGACCTACGCATCACGCTGGTTGTCAGCGATACCATGTCGGCCCTTAACCTGGCTGATGAATTGAACACGTTGTTCTGCATATGGGGAGAGAAACCGGTCGCGGTCCCTTTGATTGGGCGTTCCACACGTGATCTGCATCTCCAACGTCTCTACAGTTCCAGCAAGTTTCGTCCTGACCACTGGGCACTGCGCTGGCTGAATCCTGCATGTCCTTTACAAGCACTGGCGACTGAACAAGTACCATGTGGAGTACGCCCCGGCAAAGAACCCTGCGAATCATTATATCAACCGCCGAAAAAGCCAGGAGGGCGCAAAGTCTACCATTATTGTCCTCTTTTTGCAGTGTGTCCAAGTAAACAGTTGTATCACGATATGCCTACAGCCCGTATCTGGATTACTACCCCAGGAGCATTAGGTAAATCGAGCTTGCCTGCCCAAATTGAACGGCGCAAAGTGCATCTGACAGAGATTGTCTATGAACAATCGGATCTAGTGATCTTCGACGAGGCTGATACGATCCAGCAGTGGTTTGACAATCTTTTCGCTGAGGAGGTAATCCTTACGAATGGAAGTGATGGTCTCCTCGATGTAGAAGACGTTGAGACGGCTCAGGCATGGGTACCCCGGCGAACACAACCCGCTTCTACACGACGTTGGATGGGCGCCGAACGTCATTCTCTGGCTTCTATCTCCAACATTCTTAGCAACTTGACCGACATTGAGCAAGGCCTCCTTTTGCGACGCTGGGTAGGACGCAACTACTTTACCGCGCTGACCCTGGCTTATAAGCTGTCATGGCGTTTACTTGGTCTCCCTAAATGGGAGGAATGTCTGGGGCAGGATCGTATAGAAGCGGATAAAAAAGCCCAGGGCGTCGTCTTTCACTTTGATAAGCTGAGCCAGAAAGATCCCATTACTATCGAGCGACCCAAAGGGAATGCTCAAAAAGATCCGGTCTACCGTCTGGCATTGATCATGCGCACCTTGATTGCTGCCGGTGATAGTGCTCATAACTCTGCCGTTCGTGAGGAGTGCGAGGCATGGATTGAGGATTTTATCCCTCATATCCAGCAGACACTACAAAAATTAGCCCAGGAGACGATAGAGTGGCGGATACAGGTGGAGAAAGGCCTACCTTCCGATCAAGAACCCCCAGAGCCACCGGATAACCTCGATACATTCGCACAACGTCTGGAATTTGTCCTGAGCGTCATGATTCTGGACCGCAACATCCGGATTGTTTTCTATGAATGGTATAACAAGCCTGAAAACATGCTCACAGACCTCAATGAGCATTCACTAGAGCGCTCGCCCAGTAATCTAACGGATATACTGCCTGTTCCACCCACTGGACGTATGTTTGGCACCTATTATTCAAAGGATCTGGAGATAGGTCAGGAAGAGCAGAAGAATCGTTCTTTGCCTTCTGGTCTCTCTGTCTTTGGCTATCCAAACGTTGGGCGCTGGTACTTCCTGCATTTCCACGAACTGTTTAGCGAGCTTGATGGTAGACATGGCCCTAATGTTCTCTCCCTCTCAGGCACCTCCTGGCTGCCACATTCATCGCACTGGCACATTACTAATCCTCCACAAGGAATTCTCGATCCTTCACTTGAAGCACAACAGGCAATAGGGCAAAGTACTTTCTTCTACATCCCTCAAGAGGCGCGTAAGAAAGGGAAGTTGGGGCCAATTCGTATCTCAGGGATTCCTGAGAAGTTGCAACCCGTCAAAGACATGATTCGAGCGTTAGCAACCAGCCGAGCAGGTGGAAAGGCGCCATTGCAAGAAGAGCTGGATCAATTACGGCAATTAGCCCAAGAAAAGCCGCACTACTGGCATGATCGAGAACGGCTGCTCTTGATCGTCAATTCATATGACCAGGCAGAGTGGGCTTATAGAGAGCTAATGCTTAGTGAACAAGCAAGTAATGCTCTTCCAGGCGAAATTCGATATCTAGCACGAACCAACAGCGACAGTGACAGTGACGAAGTCATGGCCGATGACATGGTATATCGTAGCGATATTGAAGATTTCGCACAAACAAATGGCAAAATCTTGATTGCTCCCTTGCAGGCTATTGGGAGAGGATACAATATCCTCAATCAGGATGGTAAAGCTGCTTTTGGAGCAATTTACTTTCTGACGCGCCCCATGCCCTATCCGGCAGACACCCAATCATTGGCACGAGAATTAAACAGGCGAACACTCGATTGGTGTAAAGATACAACGTTAACGCTATGGCAAGAACCGATGCTGCTGGAAAAAGCTATCCAGCTCCGTCAGAAGGCCAGCGAATATTGGCGGAAGGCGGAGTTACGTAGCTATTATCACACGCTGAACCATGAGGATAAAAACAATAATAATGATACGACCTACAGCGAGCGTTTTGACCTTGCTGCTACCACTGCTGGCCAGATTATTCAAGCGTGTGGACGGTTATTGCGTGGAGGTGTGCCTTTCCATGCTTTCTTTGTGGATGCTGCCTGGGGACCCAGGAGAGCAAAGGATAGAAAAGCACAGGAATCATCCCAAACGAGCCTATTGACCGCGATGATAGAGGTCTTACAGGAGTATATAGAGCAACCAATTGGTAAAGCGCTTTACGCTCCTGTTGTTGACGCATTAGTAGATATCCAGGGCTTTGATCCGGAGTATTAAGGAGAAAGGGAATCATAATGGCAAGATCGTCTTCTATTATCCCAATGCGTTTTCGCATTGATGAAGCCTACTTGCGAGGTATAGCGGTCTCATCTTCAATTTTCGCCTACGAGCAGGATTGCAGGAATTTTCTCGACAGCATGAAGCAATTCATATCAGATGATACCACTAAAGCTCCGCCATATCGCCGGTTGAATACTGTGTTGACAGCCCTGGCTCCAACTCTAGCCCATCCATTTGTTCCTCGAAGGAATGTGGACACTGCGCTCTCTGAACGGCAGATGCTTGTAGTTGGTACTGCTGTTGCCCATCGCCCTAAACCAGAGCAGATCAGTGACCTGGCCTATGAATGGGGAAAACAATGGGGGTATAGTAGCTTTAAAAAGGTAGTTGAAGGCGCTGGGAGAGATGCTCATCAGCGTTTGTTGGATCGTTTGCAGCGACCAGTCCAACAATGGCAAGAGATGGACGCCGCTTCGCTTTTCCTCAATCTTGATGGTGGTACTCAAACAGGATATCGCGCTATTCCCAGTGTATTGGCCTCGCTCATGGCGGACAAGGAATCACATATTCATGGGAAGAAAATAACCTGGCGTTTGATGCAGGATGGCGCCAATGGGTTAGGGGTGATCAGCAATCCTTTTCTTGCAGAATACGAAGATGTTTACCATAATAGAAAAAAAGGAACGTTTGCCTACAAGCTTGAATTTCGACTACAAACACAGGCGGGAAGTTCCTTGCCCTGGCTTCATCTGTATGTGCGATGCAGTCGTTATGTGGATAAGCTCTTGAAAGATGCGAATTTTCAGCGTGATGTCAGTGTTAAAGTTGGCATTGATCGTCCTCGTTTAAGCGGCTGGGGGTGGTCACCGACGCTGGTCACGCTCCCACTCGCTGGTGGTGCCTCCAATCCACGCTGGCAGGAAGATCCCGTGCAACTTTTATCGGCAATGAAGGCACGCGATTTGGTTGCTCCAGACCAACTTTTGCAGGCACCGCAAAACTATCGCACCGCCAGTTCACTTAGCCTCTATGATGAGTACTTTATTGTGCATGCCGAGGGCTTTAAACCCAAGCATGAAGTAAAGACCGGTTTCGACTTTGCAGAATTGCGCGAGGTAGCCTATGCGGTTGGTAACATCCTGGAGCTAGAGCTTTCGGATGGGCAAACGCTCACATCTGATATACCGATAAAGGAAATGCATCGGCAAAATCTTCCTCTAATGATGTATGGCATTGATGATCTTCGAGAAAAAAAGTTCGTGAGGAAACAGCCGGAGCAAGCAAAAGAGGAGAGCGAACAGCAAAATCGGCTGATACGCCAAAAGATTATCTTCGATGGTCTTTGGCGTGCATCGGATCATCAGCGCATTTACATCACCCTTTGTTGGAGTGATACACTTTCCAAAACAATCATGGAACAGGAAATCCGCCAGGCATTGTTCATAGAAACGGATGACCCCTGGCCTGATCATATTAAATTGATCACCCCTCCCACTCCTATTCCCAGTGAGCTATTAACGCCGCTAGATCCTGGCAAGCTCAACCCGCTTGAGCACTATAAGAGATTCGCTTCACGGCCTGATCGTCAAAAATTCCTGACTGAGTGGAAAACACAGATGCGCAAGGCCTTCCGCGAAAAAACGCAGGAATGGAAAGATCACCTGAGCAGTTTACTGCCCGCTGAACCTGGCTACGGTCTAGCGCTGATTGAATTACACGAACTCGACTCCAAGAAAACATATCCCGATCAACATATTAAAGGAGCAGTTCGTAGATCATGTAACAAGCTCGGATTGGCATCGCAGATGTTCTTTCCAATCAGCATAGATAAAAAGGGAGTTGCACCAGAAAGCAAGGGCCGTGCTCGCAATAGCGTCGCTGATCTCATCTATCGTCAGGCTGGTCTTGTCTATGACCGTCCAATAGCACTTTACGAGAAGGCAGGAATCCCACGGGAGCAAGCTGGACATCTCCACGTGATTGGGCTCTACAAACTGCGCAAGTTTGAACCAAAGATAGATTTCCCAATGGCAGTACAGCTCTCGCCTGACGGCACTTTTCAGGCACTTTTGCCACAATATCCTCTTAAATGGTTACCTCTCCTGGAGGCCCAGAAAGTATTAGGAGAGTTGTTCGTGAAGGGGAAAGAAAAAGGGAATGAAGAAATTCTCAGCCTAAGTAAGGAAGTGCAGGCACAGTTTGCTGCTCATGTTTTCACTGATACTTATAGTGAACCGACGTTGGTATTACTCGAAGCTCAAGACTGGCGGAATCGTGATGTATTACCTCAGTTTGCCAATGGCAGGGCGATGGCGAAAGATCAGTTGGATCTCTCTCATGTAAAAACTTTCGAGCGTCTCTATACACCCAGAGATTTACCCTATCTGCGCATCATCCGAGTACGCCCCAACGGTTCTGGGGAAACGCCGCAGTACTTTGCTGTGTGTGAAGATGAAGAAGACGAAGAGTTGAAGGAAGAGAAGGATCTTAAACATCTTACTGGCTTTGTTGACACACAGACTGCCAGCGAATTTTTCCACTACCTCTCAGTTGGAAGCATGCCTGCGACTACTGCTACAGAGCAAAAAAACAAGACAGGATTATATAAAACAGATGAAGGGGGCGGGATTGCGTTTAAGCACCAGACAATCGTTGAATTTGTTCCCTTCTTTCTTCAAGCAGGAGATGATCCTCAGGGATGGTGTCATATTCCACATTTTATGCGTATCTCACCGGGATGGGATGGTGGGAACATTGTACTACCCTATCCTATGCATCTGGCAAAGTGTATGACCGAGGATCAGCTCTGCATACTTGCTGGTGGATTGAATGAGGAAGAAGACTAAAAGCTTCTTCCCCATCCCTCAAGAACTCCGTTCCGAAGTTCTTGAGGGAAATCTTTGCATTTTCTGTTTCGCCTCATCTGATAGCTGCTGATAAAACGTCTATAGCACATTCTCTGTGGATGCAGTATACTTCTCCTTAAAGGACGGAAGAAATGGGGCTGTTTGTGTGAAGGTACGCGATGTTATCAAACGCATAGAAGCTGATGGGTGGTATCTCGCGCGGGTACGTGGAGATCATAGACACTATAAGCATTCGACAAAGAAGGGAATAGTAACAGTCTCTGGGCATCCTGGAAAGGACATGCCTGTTGGAACATTGCTCAGTGTCTTGAAACAAGCCCACATAGAGAAAGAGGATTGACATGGCAAGAATCCTGGTCATCATCGAAAAAGGCGAAAACTCGTATGGCGCGTATTCTCCTGATGTGCCGGGCTGCGTGGCTGTCGGAGATACAAGAGAAGAGGTAGAGCAACTTATGAAAGAAGCCTTACTAGAACATCTTCAGATGATGCGTGAAGACAATCTGCCTCTTCCTCTGTCTCAGAACGAGGCAGAATATATGGACATTCCGCTTTCAGCATAAAAATTTGTGCTGGCAACTTTTATAAAAGGGGAAGCACATAAACACTTTTGTTGTGCTTCATGTGCCTCCTCTTTTAATTCGGAAACGGGAACGACTTTATTTACGCCCTACAACAATAAGCCAACAACACTCCCTCCTACTCCACCGTCACCGACTTCGCCAAATTCCGCGGCTGGTCCACGTTGCACCCGCGTTCCACCGCCACGTGGTAGGCGAAGAGTTGCAGCGGGATCACGGCCAGCAGCGGACTGAGCGGCTCCAGCGTTGCGGGCACGTAGAGCACGTCGTCGGCGTGCTGGCGGATGGCGGTGTCGCCCTCGGTGGCCACGACCAGCGTGCGCGCGTTGCGGGCGCGCACCTGCTGGATGTTGCTCACGACTTTCTCGTAGACATGCGAGGCGGTTGCTACGGCCACCAGCGGGGTGTCGGGGTCGAGCAGGGCGATGGAGCCGTGCTTGAGTTCTCCGGCGGGGAAGCCCTCGGCGTGGATGTAGGAGATCTCCTTGAGCTTGAGCGCGCCCTCCAGGGCGGTGGGGAAGCCGACGCCGCGCCCGATGAACATGATGCTGGAGCAGCGCGCGATGCTCTTCGCCAGCGGCAAGATCACGTCGTCCTCTGCATTAGCGCGGTCCAGCATCTGCTGCACCTGGTCCGGCACGCGCTCAAGGGCGGTTAGCATCTCGCTCACCTGCTCAGGCGTGATATGCCCGCGCTGCTGAGCGAGGTAGAGGCCCAGCAGATCGAGGACGGCCACGCTGGTGATGAAGGTCTTGGTGGCCACCACGCCGATCTCAGGGCCTGCTTGCAGGTATAGCACAGCGTCGGCGAGACGGGTGATCGCGCTGGCTACAATGTTGGTGATCGCGATCACCGGGGCGCCGTGCTCGCGCGCCTGGCGGATGCTCATCAGGGTGTCCGCCGTCTCACCTGACTGCGTGACCGCCACGCACAGAGTCTCCGGCCCGACAATGGGGTCACTGTAGCGGAACTCGCCCGCCGTCACGACCTCTACGGGGATGCGCGCCCATTGCTCGATGACGTACTTGGCGATCAGGCCGGCATGATATGAGGTGCCACAGGCGACGATGACGACCCGTTGTATTGTAGCGAGCAGGCTGGCCTGCTGCATGCGCTCCAGTTCCACCAGATGCAGCCGGCCGTCGCGGATACGCCCCAGCAGGGCGCGCCGCAGCGCGTCTGGCTGCTCGTGGATCTCCTTGAGGACGAAATGCGGGTAGCCGCCCTTCTCGGCGGCCTCCTCGTCCCATTCTATGGGTAGGGGATCGCGCTGCACGGGGGTGCCGTCGAGCTTGCTGATAGAGACGCTGTCGGGCCGCAGAGCTACCAGCTCGCCATCCTCCAGGATGATGATGCTGCGTGTGCGTTTGAGGATGGCGGGGATGTCCGAGGCCAGGTACTGCTTGTGCTCGCCCAGGCCAACGATGAGCGGACCATTGTAGCGCGCGCCCACCAGCAGGTGCGGGTGCTCCTTGCTGATCACGGCGATGGCATACGAGCCGGTAACGCGCCGCAAGGCCAGCCGCACCGCCTCCAGCAGGTCATGTTGCGCCTCGCCGAAGTAGTAATGCTCGACCAGGTGGGAGAGCACCTCGGTATCGGTCTCGGAGCGGAAGGTATGGCCTTCACGTTCCAGCCACAGGCGCAACTCGGCGTAGTTCTCGATGATGCCGTTATGCACCACGGTCAACGTGCCACTGCAATCGGAATGTGGGTGCGCGTTGTCGTCGCTGGGCTGCCCGTGCGTGGCCCAACGGGTGTGGCCTATGCCAAGCGGGCCGTCACCAGGATGGGAGCCATTTTCGAGCGCGCTGGCCAGCGTGGCGATCTTGCCGGCACGGCGGCAGACTTCGAGGTCGCCAGCAGAGGTAAGGACAGCGATACCGGCGGAGTCATAGCCGCGATATTCAAGTTTTCTGAGGCCATCAAGCAATATGGAAGTAACATCGGTGCCTTGCGCACCGACGTAGCCGATGATAC
>JACDAE010000584.1 GCA_013695595.1 Ktedonobacteraceae bacterium
CCCCTACAATTTGTATCTACGGGGTTGGTATGTCCTTTGTTGTGGTGAGAACAATCTGGTCGTTAGCTGGAAATCCATTGGCGGCGGTGAAAGCGCAAACTTTGGGAGGTATGCCGGGAGCACCTGTACCGGGGCAGACGCTGAGATCCTTGTTGCGCGTATCTGTCCAGATGGGGTGGGCTGCGGTATCTACGGCGAGACCGGTATAGTCGCCGTAGAAGATACTGTTACCCTGCGCATCCGGGAACTGCGTGGGGAGCGGCATCGAACTGGTGGTAACCCTGCTCGTGGCGAAATGCTGGAGATCGCGGGAGGCAGAAAGGCTGAAATCCATCATGCCGGTGATCTCATCATTGCCATACTGACGATCATAGTAGGTGACGACCAGTTTCCCGCTGCGTGTGAAGGCGGCCCAGTGGAACCATTGATCTGTAAACTTCTGTCCAGGGGCATCCGTCACAACAGGCATGGCGGTTGGATCGTTGATCTTGCCATTGAAGCTGGCCCCACCATTGGTGGAAATGCTTTCGAGGATCTTGTTATTGCAGGCCCCGACGGTCTTGACACCTGCATACAGTTCGCCGCCATCGGCTGCATCAAAACCCTGTGGTACGCATCCATTAGCCGGGTTCGAATACTTGTTGATATAGGAACCGTAGGTCACGACGATATGCCCGTTAGTGGGATCGATATTCCCTACCGGATAGTTTGTGGTACGGAAGACGGCATTCTCAGTGACCCCTTTTTCAGGTAAGCATGTGCCTTCCTCACCCGGATTCTGACCACCCTGTGATGGAGGGCAATCAGGGAATTCGTTGTAGGTGCCGACCAGCACAGGTGATCCAAAGCTCTTGCCGCCATCTTGCGACTTCGAGAGGAAGACCTGGAAATGGTTATCGCCAGGAAAATTCGAGCCAGCATTAAAGTTGTCATAGGCGATATAGAGTGTGCCATCTGGCGCTGTGAAGGGTTGCGCGAACTCATTACCGTTGCATGTGCCATGGGCAGTGCCTGCTTCCAACGTATTGACACAGAGCGGGTTGCTGTTGCTGACGGTCACTGGCTTGCTAAAGGTTTTGCCATAGTCAGCGGAGTAGGACTCATCAATATAGACGCTGCCATCAGCCGAAAAGTGCGTCCAGGCTACATAGACACGATCCTGGAACGGACTGCCGATGTGATCATCGACCGTCATATATGGTTTGTCTTCAATCACGCCTGGATCCTGCGTATAGGTCTCAACGGCTGGACCACCCATGAAATCCCAGGATGCGCCAGCGGTGCCAGTTGAGCGGAAGACATAGAAGGCGCTGGACAGATCGGGATTATTGGTCGCCCCAGGTCCACGCATAAAGGCCTCGCAGTTGAGGTAGGCGTTGCCTTTGGTATCCCAGGCAACCGAAGTATTGCCGCTGGTCTGCCAATACTCGCGCTCGACGCCGCCGAAATTCGCACCATTGCTAAAGCCAGCCGGGATCGCAGTCTCGCTCCAGGTTTTGCCGTTGTCGTGGCTAAATTCGCTGTAGCAATTGCTATCGCCGGTGCGATAATCGTTGCTACCAGCCACCAGGTAGCCGGGATGAAAGGGATTTTCGGCGATGGTTGGCTCTGCCTGGGCCTGTCCGCGCCCCTGTTGATTGGAGTCTGCGACGTTCAGGCAGTTACTGTTCACTCTGATATTGTTTCCCAGGTTTTGAGGGCAACCATTATCGCTGGTCGGGGAATAGTTGCTATGAGCTGCGGTATTGGTCGTAGCTGTGCGCAACCCTTGCGACGTGAACTCGGAACTCAGCAGGCCGGAGAGCAGTCGTTTTTGTAGAGGGGAAAGTTGCGAGTACGTCAGCCCACTGGCCAGCGCTGTATGTGTTGGTGCTATGGCCCCTCCAAAGAAGGTAAAGCCACCGATTACCAGGGTCAGGGCGATCACGGATAACAGAATGCTCACTCTGGAGCGCCGCTGGAAAAAGGAACGCATATACAAGCCTCTCTTTCAAATGTATGGGTGTGCGCTTGCCACCACCCATTTCACAATGAACAATTTTGAATGTTCGAACATATACAATGATACGCAAAAGATGAGTATATTCTGAACGACGCTCCTCATCATTTCTTTCGACATTTTCATCATCGTGGTGATGAGCAGGATCAGGACGTGTTTACTCAGATTGACTGCGTTTGCGTGCCCAGGCGAACACACAGAGTGGAGCGCCATCCACCTTTTTCCTGAGTTGCTGAATTTGCATTTCAGGGAAAGCTCTGCGTGCGGCCTCTTGATCAAGTGCGCAGAGTACCGAGCAGGGTTCGGTCACGCCGCAATCGTGCATGGCATTCTCACACATGCAGGTGAGTAGCGTTTCGATCACGGCATCGTGTTCTGCGGTGGAGGTATCGATGAAGTCGTCGATCAGGCCTAGTTTGGCAAAGGCGTTTTTCCCCGATGAGAAGCCTTCGCTCAAGCTCTGGTTGGCGATGCGTGGGCCGATCAGCTTCTTTTGCAGTTCTGGATAGCCGATCAGGAGTTCCTCAAAAGCGGCCTCGGCACCGATCTCCGTGCGACGCTGAAGATAATGGGCCATGCGTTTGCTCATCATCTCGCGAAATTCTGCTTCGTTCATTGGTTTGCGAATGGCTGGGACATTGACTTCGGTACTCATATTGCTCTCTTTCTGCTCAAAGCGTCTTATGCCTGTTGAAGAGATGACGCCTGTTCAAACTTGACGCGAACATGATAAAACTTCCCGGTTGCAGGGTCCTGCATGGGGAGTTCGGGAGCACGTTCAACAGTCACCATGGGTAGATCCTGACGATCAAAGTAATCTTTGACGCGCTGGTAGACCGTCTCCCAGGTCTGTGCATCCAGTTCAGGAGAGACTGTTTCGATGCGCAGGCGTACGCTGGTGGGACTGTTCTGGATGACCTGCCAGCGGCGTAGACCTGGGATCAAATCGAGGAGCACGTAAAAGGTCATCGGAGAGAGTTGTTTCACGGCACCATCTGCGGTACGCATGCGCAACATATCGTTCTTGCGCCCCATCACATGAATAGCCGGGAAAGGATTGCCGCACGGACAGGGATCGGGTCGCAGCGTGACGCTATCTCCCTGGTCGTAGCGGATGATTGGCTGCACGCGGTTGACCAGATCGGTGATGAGCACCGTGTAGGACTGCTCCCCCGGTGGAACAGGCTGATAGTCCTCGTCTACTGGCTCGACAATCGTGCGTTCGCTACAGACATGTAGCCAGCCATACTCGCAGGAATGGGCAATAGAAGGGCATTCCGCGCTTGAATACGCATCTCGAATCAATTTCGCACTATGGAAGGCCGTGTTAATCTGCTGGCGGTCCGTATCCGAGATCCATTCGCCGCCCATCGAGACGATCGACGGCTTGATGTGTAGGCGACCTGCGATCTGCTCCTGGGCCAGGGTAGCAATGACTGTGGAGTAGCCAAAGATCAGGGTTGGTTGATAGCGATTAATGTCTTCAACCATTTCTTGCAGTGGCGTAACCGTCGAGATGGTGCGAATACTCTCAAAGGCCATGCGCATAAAAGGTGAGCGCTGGCGTGCCTTCTCCAGGCGCGTGAAGGATGCGAGGCTACCGAAATGATCGCCAGTGGCGCTGATGTTCAGCCAGCGAATTTTATTGAAGAAATTTGTCCAGCTTAGCATGCCCGCTTGCAGAACTGTGCGCCAGCGATAGAGGGATTCTCCAGGGCCATACACGAAGGTACCCCGATGGCCGCTACTGCCTGAGGAGCTGCAGATCAGATATTTGCCCAGGTATGGCTCGCCGATAAGTGTTTTATCGGCCATGAAGGCGTTCGCGCTTTCCCTAGTGATGGCGCGATCAGTGGACCAGTCGTCGAAGTTTGCCATCAATTCGGGCTTGGTGACCGGTGGGAGCTGTTGCAGGGATGGAATAGGCTCAGGAAGGTGGCTATAGAGGCGCTGATAAAAGGGAGATGAGGTACGAGCGCGCTCTATCAGCTCTTCCAGTTGTTCGCGCTGATGCGCCATTACCTCGTCATATTCCTTCATCCGCATAAACTTCCACAATTTTTTCATTTTGCCAAAGAGGATAGTGGAATTACTCATTGCATATTCTCCTATGCTGTTGTGTGGATCGTGATTCTCACCAGGCGGAGATTCTTTTTCCCATAAATGTGTATTACCATACCAGGTATGTGCAGAAGAAGGACACGCTTCATCTTTTTTTTCGCCTTTTTCATCATCAGCCGTACGTTTTGGAGAGATGATGAAAATGATGAAAAAAAAGATCTGTTGTGGTGTAGTTTTCTCTCAGGGAGCACCCTTATATTTGAAGTCAGGAGATGTATAGAAGGTATTCGTTCCCCCAATGAGAGGTAGGTATATGAGTAATCCGTGGAAACAGATTGAAGCTTTATGGGAGATGCGCAGAGCACTTCGCCGTAAACCGGCAGACATTGTGGCACGTCAGCGTGTCTTTGTACGGGAGTTTGTGCAATTTGCCAGAACACATTCCCCATATTATCAGCGCCTGTACAGCCAGCTACCCGCCGACGTGCAGGATCTAGCGCAGTTGCCGCCAGTGACTAAACCTGAACTGATGGCAAACTTCGACGATTGGGTAACTGATCGGGAGGTTACCAGAGAGAGCGTCGGGCTATTTCTCGCCGACAAAACGCATATCGGCCATCCGTTTCTCAAGCGCTATCTGCTCTATACCTCGTCAGGCTCGACGGGTGAGCAGGCCATCTTTGTACAGGATAAAGATGCCCTGATTCAGTATCGCACGCTGAACATTCTTAGCATGGGCTGGGGCACGTTGCGCGAGGTGATGCGAACTGGTGGGCGTTGGGTCATGATCGCCGCAACGACGAAGGAGCATCTGGGAAGCACCTCGGCCTTCAAGTTGCTGGAGCGCATCCCGGTTCTCAAGTTGCTTTTCAAGCGGGTAAGTATCCTTTCGATGACCGTGCCTATGGCTGAATTGGTAAGCGAACTCAATGCCTACCAGCCGCATGCGCTGATCGGGTATTCGGCGCTTGTCTCCGAACTGGCGGCTCAACAACTGGCGGGTAATTTGCATATCAAGCCCCTACTCATTGGCACAGGCTCTGAATGGATACCGCGCGAGGAACACGAGCGTATCCGCACAACCTTTCAGTGTGCCGTTCATGATGTGTATGCAGCAGCCGAGTGTCCGAGCATCGCCTTCTCTTGCGATTATGGTTCCATGCATAGTTACAGCGATCGCGTGATCTTAGAGGCGGTCGATAAAAATTATCAGCCTGTCGAGCCAGGGCAGCAGTCTTACACGGTATTGTTGACCAACCTGATCAATCGTGCTCAGCCAATCATTCGTTATGATCTATGTGATAGTGTGACGCTGCTCTCCGAGCCATGTCCATGCGGCAATCCTTTCCCGGCATTTTACCTGGAGGGGCGCAGGAACGATCCGCTTGTTCTAAATGGCAAGACCATTTATCCCGGTGTTGCCATCGAGATGTTTAACCATCTGGAGGGTGTTGAGCGTTTTCAGGTTGTGCAAACCGGCTTCAATGCGCTCAAGTTGCGCCTGCAGGTTGCTTCCGATCACGAGCAAGAGCAGGTATGGGCGACCACGATCAACGAGATGCAGAAATTGCTGGCGAGCGAAGGGATAGAGGAGGTGATCATGGAGCGCTCGGAGGAGCTGCCCCGAACCGATCCTGCCACCGGCAAGTATCGTTATGTCTCAGTTGACATGACGACGAAAGAGGATATGCCCGTGCATCATTAAATATCATTCATTGAATCAAGTAGGGTAGGGCACCCGATTATGTTGTTTCAATACATATTCTGGATACCTGCATTGTGGGAAAAAACCATCACTGTAGGGAAGCCATTTATTTTTCCGTGGCCAATGACAGGCCAATGCAGCATGATGGTATCCCACGGAATAATAAATGGCTTCCCTACAGTGATGCTATGCGGATGCACCAATTATATGGTCCATACGGTTTGTGCTTTTCATGCGTTGACCAATGTCGTTTGCAGGTCGGCAACTCGCTGATCGATCCAGGCCATCTCGGCGTCAAGCAGGCAGAGCCGATAGCTTATGAGGTGGCTTGCTATCAATTGACTTGTCGATTTCGTCAGGGTCATGACGCGCTGGTTTGCCAGGAGGCTGCGGCGTGCTCGCAGTAGGAGCAAACCCTCAGCTTCAGGCAGGTGATCAAGGAAGAAGAGAGCTATCTCATTTCCTTCGTTGAGCGCCCTATCTGTTAGTAAGAGATCATGGAGCAGCGTCGAGAATTGCTGATACCCCTTATGGGTAAGGGTATAGATGCGCCTGTTTCTGCTTGCGTGCAGAGTGGGCATGACCTCATAATACAGACACTGGTTTGCAACAAGGTGGTCGAGCATTGTATAGAAGCTCGTTATTTTCACCGTGTCATGCTCCTGGATCATGTGCAGAAGTTCATTGCCATACAATGGCCCTCGGTAGAGGGAACCAAGGAGTAGTACCATTTTGCACAAGTGTCCATAATGAGTCGTTCCTCTATCGCTTGATTGAGAAGAAGTGCTTCCCCGTTGGGTGTTGGAAAAAAATCCCTCGTTCATAAAGGTGCTCCTTCGTCATGGGATGAGTTCAAAAAATGATCTGATGAGAGAGATGCTTTTAAAGAATATAAATCAAACTACTTTGATTTGTCAACAGGTAAGCATTGTCAGGTTTCCATCCATCAAATATCATTGCATTGGTGTAGCGACCCAATTTAGAG
>JACDAE010000595.1 GCA_013695595.1 Ktedonobacteraceae bacterium
GTGCTATGAGCATTGAAGGGCTTATGGGCAGCCACGTTCCCTTCGATGCGCGAATACACCAAAGGCGCGGCCAGCATGGACAACAGATCACCGCCGCCCGTATATTGCAGCTCGTCCGCGAGAGCGAAATTAACCCTAGCCATTGGGACTGCCCTCGTGTACAAGATCCATATACCATGCGTTGCGCACCGCAGGTGATCGGCGCAGTCCGCGACGCCATAGACTACTGTAGCCAGATCTTCGAGCGTGAACTTGATGCCGTCACCGACAATCCTCTTATTTTCCCCGATGACAACGAAGTATTAAGTGGAGGAAACTTCCACGGCCAGCCACTCGCCCTCGCCCTCGACATGCTCGCCATCGCGCTCGCCCAACTCAGCAGCTTCTCCGAAAGACGCATCTACAGCTTAATGGGACCGCACGAATGGGACAAGGGCGGCGCGCCACTTTTCTTAACGCCCAATCCCGGTCTCAACTCCGGCTTTATGATTCTGCAATACGCAGCCGCCGCGCTCGTCAACGAAATCAAGATTCTAGCGCACCCGGCTAGCATAGATTCTATCCCCACCTCAGCCGGTATGGAAGATTTTGTCAGCATGGGCGTCACTAGCGCGCACAAAGCACTGCGCATTCTAGAACTCGCGCAACAAGTTCTCGCCATCGAACTCCTCTGCGCCGCACAGATGCTAGAATTCCGTAAACCTCTTAAACCAGGCTTAGGAGTCCAGGACGCATACACAAGAGTGCGCTCGCTCGTTCCAAAGCTAGAACAAGACCGTATCCTGGCACCAGATATCGTGCTTCTCACAAGTGCGGTTAAAGATGGAATATTCACACACGTTGAATAGAGCGATGTTTCACGTGAAACACTAACCACCACAAGAGCTTGATACCGTTTCAGATCGCTTCGTTGAAAGTCTGATAATCTTTGGCGATGATAGTAAGATACGAGAGAGCCTACTGGAACTGCTCGGGACGGAGCTTGATAAACTGAAGTTTGGTCTTATTCCGATCTCAGACGCTACCCAAGAAACTCTCCGCCTGGCAAATATCATCGGCAAATTGTAAGATCAGACATTGCGGTATTCGCATCATGTGAATACTGCAATGCTTTTTACTCTTTTTACCACTGTAAATCCCAATATTGCCCTTGAGTATTACCAGCATCAAACGCCAGAAAGCAGGACCTGACTATACCCTCCGTCGTCACTACTATGGTCAGGGACATGCAGAAGGAGGGCTACCTTCGCAAGCATAAATGAAGCAATAGAGCTAGCGCATGATCTCACCACCATTGACCAGCATCACTTGACCAGTAATAAATCCAGAGGCAGGCGATGCCAGGAAGAGAGCTGTATTCAAAATATCTTCAGGCAAGCCCCAGCGTTTCATAGGAATAGATTGTGCGGCCTGAGCACGAGTTGTGGAAGACAGAGTTTGCGCCCACTCGTTTTCAATGCGTCCGGGTGCGATACAGTTCACACGCACACGAGGGGCGAACTCAGATGCCAGGCAGCGGGTGAGCGACATAATCGCTCCCTTGCTCATTGCATACATCTGGTTGGGTAAGCCAGGAGCTCCATCCAAAGCACGATCCCAGCCAGTCGTTAGAATGCATCCACCCGGCCGCATATACTGCTCTACCTCGCGACAACAGCGCCATGTCCCCATAACATCCACATGCATGATGCGCTCAAAAATCTCCACCTCGCTCATACCCTTTGTCTCTTCTGAATTGGCACTAGCACCAGCGTTATTGATCCAGACATCTATCAACCCAAGCCGTGCGTGAGCATCTCGTACCAGACGTGTCACTTCAGCAGGTTGCCGCAGATCGGCCTGTACCAGGAATGCACGACCGCCGTCATTTTCAATCTGCCTCACAACTTCCTCCGCCCCTTGACTAGAATGAGAATAGTGAACCAGAACAGTTGCCCCCTGTGCTGCAAAACCCAGCGCCAGCGCCCGCCCAATACTGCGGCCTGCACCTGTAATAGCGACAGTCTTATTTTGAAACATAGCAACATCTCCTTTAGCATCAATGTTTCACGTGAAACATTGATGCTTATTCTTCTTAAATTGAGTAGCAACTTTATAAGTTTTGACAAAAAATACACATGTATATTACTACCAACAAAAGAATCTCGAAAATGGCGATACGAGTTGTATTCAGAGTGATAGGAGTGTAGCCGAAGCAGTGATAGTGGCTTTTCCTCCGCTTTGTAGATACGCATATATAAAATTTATATCATCTAGAAACAATATATTTTATCGATAAATAGCAAGATGTAGCATATGTCAGCTTTTTTATTTTAAATCGTCGTTTCACCTACATATTTCTATGTAATGTGCTACCAATATCTGTGTAGCACATACAATAACTCAACTGATAAGCATGAATGTTCTATTATTCATTTTACTTGACAGCTTGCTTCCTTTTATCAATTTCTCATAGAGCTATGATCGAAGAAATCATAGCTTTTAACTTTTCTTCAAGCCTGCTCCTCTTATCACATAACGGATAACAATGACGATGTTGTTACTTTATAGCTTCAACCATTTGCAAGAGAGATCCAACGATAATGGTTTACAGCACGAATCTATCAGGGCAGGATAAAGTGGGCCTTGACCCATTTTATCCTGCCCTCGACGAAAACTAAAACGTAGAAATCATTTCTTATCTCTTATCTCTATGCTTGTAAAGAATGTCAGAAGTTCTACACAGCACTATAAGTACTGATAAAGTTTTATTTTTCCTACATTTTATTGCTATGGATTGAACAGCGATCATGTATAGCTATTTTAAACATTGAACGGGAAGCGCTAGCATTCTTCTTGTCCATCAAATTCGTCTAAAGACGTATTGCTAGTTTTGCCATCTAGTGATACCCTTGTATAAGGATGAATAATGGTAACGCAATGTCTAGTAGGGATATAACCCTCTCATTTGGGTGTATCTTTTGAGCATCGTAGAGTGTTTCAAGGTTGAAATACGACAGTAAGCAATATATTTTTTGTAGAGAAGAAGGAAGGTAGAAAACCCTATGGCTACCCGAGTAGGCATCAATGGTTTTGGGCGCATCGGGCGTCAGTCGCTGAAAGCAATGCTGGAGCGACATCCAAACGATTTGGAAGTCGTGGCAGTGAATGACCTTACAGACACAAAGACCAACGCGCACCTCTTGAAATACGACTCTACCTATGGACGCTTCCCAGGCGAGGTTGAGGCAACGGAAGACACGCTGATCGTCAACGGGCATAAAATTAAAGTTATCGCACAGCGTGACCCGGCGCAGATTCCCTGGGGCGATCTGGGTGTAGATATCGTTATTGAGTCAACGGGACTTTTCACCGACGCTAACAAAGCGGCGGCACATATCAAGGGCGGAGCGAAGAAAGTAATCATCTCCGCCCCGGCCAAGGGAGAAGACCTCACCGTCGTCCTGGGCGTCAACGAAAATGTCTACGACCCGGCCAAACACAATATCATCTCTAATGCATCCTGTACAACTAACTGTCTCGCTCCAACAGCCAAAGTGCTCAACGACACATTTGGTGTTGAGCGTGGCCTTATGAACACCATCCACTCTTACACCAACGACCAACGCATCCTTGACCAGGTGCATAAAGACCTGCGCCGCGCTCGTACGGCTGGCGCGAACATTATCCCAACCACGTCAGGTGCGGCCATTGCACTCGCGCTAGTCATTCCCGAACTAAAGGGACGCTTTGACGGCATGTCACTGCGCGTACCAACGGTCACGGTCTCGGTTGTAGACTTTGTCATCACCACAAAAAAAGAGGCTTCAGTCGAAGCCGTCAATAATGCCTTCAAAGAGGCCGAGGCGGGAGCTCTGAAGGGTATTCTTGGCTTTACCGACGAGCCTCTGGTTTCGACCGACTTCCGTGGTGACTCCCGCTCTTCAATCGTGGATGGACTGTCTACGATGGTTTTGGGCGGCAACATGATCAAAGTACTTGCATGGTATGACAACGAATGGGGCTACTCAAGCCGCATCGCTGACCTGGCAAGCTTCATCGCCGAAAAAGGTTTCTAACTCTTCAGCAAGAAGAATGGCGTGTGTTGCATGCGAGAAGCAGGCAACACCGCCATTTCTATTTTATTTCACGCGTAGCAACAATCCCTTGTGGTTGTTGTCCTCGCCTGGCTCCCTCACAGC
>JACDAE010000611.1 GCA_013695595.1 Ktedonobacteraceae bacterium
ACGCCAAAGATCTCACGAGTTATTACTTCAAATCACTGTAAGAGTATGCGATAGTTGGAAATACATCTAATTGCAAGAATTTCTTGACCTCTTCATGCTCAGCGGTAACACCTTCATTCGACGAGGCACCCGCAAACTCGGATTCGAGTTCAACAAATGAACCTATTTCTATGACACGATCAAGGTGGATACGCGTTCGTCCATAGCGATAGAGCACACGCGTTTTCTCGATTATCATCCAGGTGCCGAGGGTGGTTGTTAAAAGGGGCAAAAATGTCTTCGGATCGCTGATCGGGCTGATAAGATAGTCGCTAATACGGGAGCTTTCCTCGTTGGGACGTGTATACGCTATAAGTAATGCGCCTGATGTCCCATTTTCATAGGCTTCTTGCACTCTATTATAATCTTCTACACGTGATGGCACTCTCCGCGCATCTTCTTTTACCGACCATTCACGTAACTTCAGGCGGCCCGATGGGACGTTGAAATACGTATCACGCTGCTGCAATGTATGAATGTAAGTAGCTTTATTCTGACGCGCACGCTCCTCTACTATTTCCAATGTTGCTTCGTCAGGACAACGCACTTTTAATTCCAGGTTACGCATAAATAAAATATCCTTGTGGACCCTGGATAGGGGAAACGATTGACATTTGACTGAATATTACGCCTCTGGCAATTGGATATAGATTGCGTCATCCTCAACTTTAACGGGATAGGTGAGCACATCTTGCCGGGCCGGGCCACGCAGGGCTTTGCCAGTACGTACATCAAATTGGGCACCATGCCAGGGGCAGGTCAGCACATATCCGTCAAGCTCACCCTCGTTGAGTGGACCACTAATATGCGTGCAGTTATCGGTAAATGCGTAAACAGTCCCTGCAACTTTCGCCAGACAGACAAGCTCCCCATCAACTTCAACAGGTAGAAGCTCACCTTCATCCAGCTCACTGGCCTCAGCAGCTTTGAAAAAATCTGCCATCTATCCCCTCTTGCTCCCGACAACTGGCAAGGTGACGCCGTTCACTCCATCACTGGCGGACGATACCAGGAAAATAGCCGCCTCAGCAAGTGCTTCCAGCGTCACCCACTTCGTCTTCAAATCTTCATCGGAAGGTTTCATACTATCCAGATTGGATTGCGTAATCAGCAGACCAGGACCAATCGCATTGACATAAATACCAAGCTCCTGCCCTTCTTTGGCAAACGTTCTTGTGAGCGCATCGACGCCTGCTTTGGCGCTGTTATAGGCAGCCATCATTGCCCCGGAACTCTCAACTCCACCGGCACGACTAAAATTCAGAATTTTGCCTGCTCCCTGGGTACTCATGGTTTGCCAGACAGCGCGTGTGCAAAGAAATGTTGTCAACAAATTATTGTTCAGCTCGCTCTGCCAATCAAGCAGGCTAAGTTCATGAGAAGGGCCATATTTCGTGAGGCCGCCCGCGAGGTTGACCAGAATATCGATACGCTCATATGCTCCTAGCGCCTCATCGATCAGGGTTTTGGCCCCCTCTTCGGTCGTCAGGTCAGCGGCAACAGGCAGAACCATAGGCACGCCACTGTCGCGCAGCTCTTGCGCTCGTGCTTTGACCCGTTCTTCGCTACGAGCGCTAATTACAAGATCGGCTCCCTCGCGTGCAAATGCTTGTGCAAGGGCAAATCCTGCCTGACCAGGAAGGCTCACACCTGTAATGATTGCTGCTTTTCCTTTTAGACGCATTTATTCTTCCTCTTCTTCATTATCTGGTTGCTCAAGTCCGGCCATTGCGAGACCACGATGAAGGACTCGTAATGAAAGAAATGCACATTTCGTGCGGGCAGGACTGATGGGAATGCCCAACACATCCAGTACATCGTCCTTGCCCAGCGCGACAACTTCCTCTACCGTCTTGCCCTCTATCATCTCTGAAAGCATAGACGCCGATGCCTGGCTGATTGCACAACCACGCCCCTGGAAACGCACCTCTTTGACATGATCCCCCTCAACGATAAGATCCATCCCTAGCTGGTCGCCACAGAGGGGATTTGAGTCCTCCGCGTGGACATCGGGCTGGTCAAGTTTCCCGTAATTGCGCGGATTACGATAGTGATCCAGGATATATTCTCGAAAGTAATCCATTGCCATAATTTGAGCCTCCCCATTTCGGTACTCTCAAGCGAGTCGAGAAGGGATCTCCCCCATCATCAAGGGGTGAGTATACAATACGAAAGTCCAACAGGTCAAATGAAAATGCACCAGGAACCGCTAGAACCTGAAAATTTCTTGTGCCTTGCGTAACCCCTGTACCAGTATATCGATCTCTTCTTTGATTGTATAGACATAAAAGCTGGCACGCGCAGTTGCGGCCAACCCATAGCGTTCCATCAACGGCTGTGCGCAGTGATGCCCCGCACGAATAGCAACGCCGACCTCTTGATCCAGAATAGAGGCCAGATCGTGTGGATGAATATCACCCAGGGTAAATGAGATCACGCCGCCACGCTGGCTGACATCCGGGCCATAGATAGTTACCTCTGGAATGGTCTTTAATTGCTGCATAGCGTAGATGGTCATCTCACGCTCATGCTCCATGATTGCTTCCATGCCCAGTTCATTGAGATAGTCAACCGCCACGCCCAATCCGATGGCCTCGGCGATAGCTGGTGTACCCGCCTCAAATTTCCAGGGCAGATCATTCCAGGTCGAATGACGCAGGCCAACCTTGCGAATCATATCACCACCACCCATGAAAGGCGGCATAGCCTCCAACAGGTCGCGCTTGCCATACAACACACCGATCCCAGTCGGACCTAGCATTTTATGTGAACTGAAGCAGAGAAAATCAACGTCGAGCGCCTGTACATCAACTGGAAAATGCGGAACGCTTTGAGCTGCGTCCAGCAGCACGATTGCTCCTGCCGCGTGTGCCTGAGCGATCATCTCCTGGGCTGGATTGATCGTCCCTAATACATTTGACATATGGGTAAAAGCAACGAGCTTTGGCCCTTGCTGCAAGAGTTGCGCATAGATATCCTGGCGCAACAGCCCATCATCGGTTACCGGCACAAATTCGAGGCGTGCTCCCGTTCGTTCGGCTAATAGTTGCCAGGGCACCAGGTTGCTATGATGCTCCATCTCGGTCAGAATGATCAGGTCGCCCGTATGGATATTCGCGTTTCCCCAGCTATACGCAACAAGATTAATGCTCTCAGTAGTGTTGCGCGTGAATATAATCTGCTTGCTCTGGCGAGCTTTAATAAAGCGAGCCGTTTTTAGACGTGCTTTATCCACCGCAGCGGTTGCCTCTTCGCTGATCGCATATACCCCACGATGAATATTGGCATTATAAGTGCGATAGTACGTATCCATGGCCTCAATAACGGCCAGCGGCTTCTGCGAGCTTGCGGTACTATCGAGGTAAACAAGCGCTTTACCATGTACCTCACGTGCTAGAATAGGAAAATCTTTGCGTATT
The DNA here is from genome assembly GCA_013695595.1 of Ktedonobacteraceae bacterium. Classification (GTDB taxonomy): domain Bacteria; phylum Chloroflexota; class Ktedonobacteria; order Ktedonobacterales; family Ktedonobacteraceae; genus JACDAE01. Next base: position 3,459 of record JACDAE010000611.1, read on the forward strand.
TCTTCTATTGAGCGTTGGTGATCTTTACTTATACGATTATCAGTTATTGTCATATTTCCCCTGACTCCCTAAATCGGGACGGATTTGTGAACTGCACGGGCGGGTCAACCGCATACAAATCCGTCCCGATGTTGCCCTTAGTATTCCGACAACTTGATCTCTTCGTCAGCATCGACAGGATTGCCATTGAGGTGAATTGCGCCCTCGTCAACGCCCTCTATCTCCCAGCGTTCCTGTGCATCAACCCAGCTATCGGCCTCGGTTTCATATTCGCCACTCATGCGACGAACGATGCTGCGACGCAGACGCCCACGCAGGTTTTCGAGAGGGATACGCTGGAGCACTGGCTCAAAGAAACCTTGCACAATAATACGCTCGGCCTCTTCACGGGGGATACCACGTACCATCAGGTAAAAGAGCTGCTCTTCGTCGACCTGGCCGCTGGTTGCGCCGTGACTGGCACTGACCTCGTTGGCCGCAATCTCCAGACCAGGAATAAACTCACCACGTGCCTGTTTGCTCAGGAGTAGACCATGTGCAGAAAGATACGAGGCCGTTTGCTGAGCACCAGGCTCAACACGAATCATGCCATCGAACTCCACACGCGAGCTACCAGTTAAGACGCCTTTAACCAACGTTTCGGCATTCGTTGAGAGCGCCGCGTGATCCGAAAGCGTATTAATGGAATAGCGCTGATCGTTATCGGTGAAGAAGACACCAACAAGCTCACCCGCGCTGCCGTTGCCCTTGAGTCCTAAGCCAAGCGTGGAAAGCGTGACTTTACTGCCAAGGTCCGCAGCCACATAGGTGACGCTGCCATCCTTCTCATACAGAGCATTCTTGTTCGAAATGTTCCAGGTATTCTGGTCAAGATCTTGCAGATTGCTAAACTCAATACGCGCTTCATTCTTTGCATACAGCTCGACGATATCGCTTAACAGAGCCGGATGCTGCGCGTCGACCTTAGAGGTATACTCTTCGACGAAGCGCACGCTACTCTGGGCATCAGCAATAATAAGCGTATGCGTGAATGCAGCCGAGGCGGAAGCATCCAGCCAGACCTGCGCCAGAATAGGAGCTGTGATCTCAACACCCTTTGGAATATAGAGGAAGAAGCCACCACTCCAAAAAGCAGCATGCAGAGCTGTATACTTGCTCGTTGCAACGGGTATGCAATCCGTCATGAAGTGTTTCTGCACCAGTTCGGGATAGGTGCGGACGGCGGTATCCATATCGGTCAGAATGACGCCTTGCTGCTTGAGTTTGTCATTCAATTCGGTGTGAACAACGGAACTGTTATGCTGCACGATCAGGCCTGAGCGCTCATTCACGAGTGCCTGCTGTAAAGATTGCTCGATAGCGGCGGGAAGCGCACCATTGGTATCCGAAGCGATATAGGGGCTGAGTTCCTGAAACTTGAAGTTCGAGATTGTGCGCAGCGTGCCAAGGTCTCCACGCCTTCCCAGCGGGGCGGGAGTATTTTCGTAGATCTCCCAGGCTTGTAGACGCTTTTGCAGCATCCACTCAGGCTCACCCTTCTGGCGCGACAGTTCCTCGACAGTACCGCGTGAGAATCCTGTTGCCAAAGGTTTAAGCATGATTGCTCACCTCGCCAGCCGCACTCACACTTGCTGCACTCTCATCTTCAGTAGGCTTCAACCACTCGTAACCGCGCTCCTCAAGCTCCAATGCCAGTTCTTTGCCACCAGACTTGATGATGCGGCCATTGAACATAACATGGACGAAATCAGGCGTGATGTAATTGAGCATACGCTGATAGTGCGTGATCAGCAGAATACCCAGGTTGGGGCCAGTCAGTGCATTGACGCTCTCGGACACGATTTTGAGGGCGTCGATGTCCAGGCCAGAGTCGGTCTCGTCCATCAAAGCAATCTCAGGTTCCAGAAGTGCCATCTGCAAAATCTCAGCACGTTTCTTTTCACCACCGGAGAAGCCATCATTGATCGCACGATTGATGAAGCTATTGTCAACTTTGAGCAGACGCATCTTCGCTTGTAGCAGAGTACGGAACTCTTTCACGGGGACATTCTTACGCTTGGTCATATTCCCAGTCGGGTTCTCACCCTCCTCAAGGGGCTTGTTGCCTTCGCGCACGGCCTCAAGTGAGCGGCGCAGGAAGTTTGCAACACTGACGCCTGGGATAGACATCGGATATTGGAAAGCGAGGAAGAGGCGCATACGAGCGCGGCGATCAGGAGAATACTCCAGAATATTTTCGCCCTTAAACCAGATCTCGCCATCGGTCACTTCATATTTGGGATTGCCCATAACGACATTTGCCAGCGTACTTTTGCCAGAGCCATTAGGTCCCATCAACGCATGAATTTCGCCCTGTTTCACGACAAGATCCACACCACGTAAAATCGGCTTACCCTCAATATTGGCATGAAGGTTTTTAATTACAAGTTCAGCTTCCATTACAAGACACCTTTCCTTATGATAAGGAGCGAACGGCGTTATTCGCCGGACATAATTAGTTGTGACATACCGGGCGTCATAAACGCGGCCTCTACAATAAGATCAATTATAGGGCATTTCCGAATGCGCATCGAGAGAAAATTCCGCTGCTTCGATGCCGACATGGATATCCGAGAGCGCAATGAAATGCGCACTCTGACCCTCTGTGGCTTCGTTTGCCAGATCGGCCAGCGTGATCGAATCAAGCGTATTGGCAACAGCATCACGCACTTTTGCCCACAGATATTTCGTTTTACATGAGTCTAGAAAATTGCAGACCTGGCTCATCTCTCCCTCGGTTGCACAGATCATGGGGGAGATTGGCCCCTCCAATACACGTACAACTTCACCCATCGTAATCGAGGCAGGATCGCGGCTCAGCTTGTAGCCACCATGTGCGCCACGTGTGCTGGCAACCAGTGGAGGCTCAGACTCGCGCAACAACTTCACGAGTTGCTCCAGGTATGCGAGTGGTAACATCTCTGCCTGTGAAATGTCGGTCAACGAACGCGGACGCTGACCGTAATGACGAGCGAGATCAACCATAATTCGCACGCCATATTCGCCTTTTGTAGAAACCCGTAACATTATGGCCTCTCCCTTCTCATGATCACAACAGGTAATTGTATTCTATGTAGTTGGTATACGTTACCAGATTAATCCGACCTGTCTACTAGGATATATTCTAGCACTAGAACAAGGGAGGCGTCAACTAGGAACCTGAACCTATAGGACTGTAGATGGCTAACATGTACCAGTTAATGCTGTTTACGCCCCACTACAATCTGCCTTGTTCCCTTGCCAAATGGCTTCCAATCATAATCCCCGTAGATGGCCTCAATGGCGAAACCAGTTGCCAGGAAGAGCAATTGTAGCTCGCGCGGAAAGAAGACGTGCATATCGAGTTTCGTTAAATAGCGCTCGTTATCGCCCGTCTCAAAAAACTTCTCATGCGTGCCGACGAGATGTTGCAATTGTTCAAATGGATCATACTTGCGGCTACTATACAATAACATAGTAAAATCGCCATCTGGTGACTCGATCTCATCTTCCAGATACACATGCGAGGGGCGATTAAGCGCATCGCTCAGATAATCGATATCGGGTAGAAATATGTCAACCACAAAACGCCCATTGGGGGCCAGGTGATCAAAGGTATTTCTAAACGTACCTAGCTGCTGCTCAAGTTCATAAAGATGTGTAATGGAATTAAAAGGCAGCAAGATGAGATCATATGTGCCTTTATGCTCCAGATTATACGTGGCCATATCGCCCTGGTGAAGCGTCACACGCTGCTGTATCTCTGCTGACTCAAGCGCCAATTTACGCTGATAAGCGGCTAACATGGCTGGTGCAACATCCAATCCTTCCAGTTGAAAAGCGCCTGGACTGTGCAATAAATCCAGACCAATACGTCCACTGCCGCATGCCAGTTCCAGCACACGTTGTGGAGTATAACGCATGACCAATTCGCGCCAGAAGGGCTGATCTAGCTCCGATTGGCTCTGATATTCCAGATCATAATCTTCGACCCGTTCGTAATATTCGCCCATATCATAGGCCATTGTTTGTTACCTCTTTACTATAAATGTATACAGCACACCCTCTGTGTTTCGCAGTAGAGATTAGCATAGGATTGCATGCCTACGCAAGCATGCTACTAAAAAATGCAAGAACATGGAAATATTCTATCTTGACAGGGACTAGAAAGGAACCTACAATTCAAAAGGAACATGAAACGCAAGAAGAACACGAAGTTCGAGAAAGGCGTCCAACAGGGCTATGATCCCATCTTCTTTCTGTGATACATGTGGAGCCGCACTTACAACGGCAGTAACAACATGCCCTGTTTGTGGACAGGCAGCGCAGGCACCTCCACGAGCGTACTTCGCACAAACAATGCCGAAACCAAATAAACCACCCATGCACCGTCACAGTGTCTTGATGCAACGCTATCGTATTCTTGAAAAGATTGGTGAAGGTGGATTTGGTCATGTTTACAAAGCACTCGATAAAAAGAACAACATGATTGTCGCAATCAAGCAGATTAATGTTGCAGCACTCAGTATGCAGGAAATGATTGATGCGACCGATGCGTACAACCGCGAAATAACACTTCTCCCCAAATTACAACACAGACGTTTGCCCCGCCTCTACGGTTATTTCACTGACGAAGATCATTGGTATATCATTATGCAATATATCGATGGCGAGACGCTCGAAGAAACGCTCGCAAAGGCCGATGGGGGTCGTCTGCCCTTGCAGCAAGTGTTAGATATAGGAATAGAGCTATGCGATGTATTAGGCTATCTCCACGCGCAGCAGCCATCCGTGATCTATCGCGATATCAAACCATCTAATATTATGGTCAAAAGTAAAAGCGATATCTACCTCATCGACTTCGGCACTGCACGTCGTTACCGCGTAGATCAGAGTCGTGATACAGGGTCGCTTGGCTCTCCCGGCTATGCAGCACCAGAACAATATGGAAAGAAAGCGCAAACAATACCCCGCACCGATATGTATGGCCTCGGTGCAACCCTGCAAACACTCCTGACAGGCAAAGAACCATTAGAGATTGCAACCGGAGGGATACCACCAGATTGCGACATTCCAACCGAACTACAAAGGCTCATCAGGCACATGATGAGTAAAGATGTATATAAACGACCTCAAAATATGCAGATAGTGCAACAGGCACTGACCTACACAAAAAAGCGGCATTTAGGCAAGGCAAGATGGTTTGTCTCTTCCTTCACCTGGCTTGCAACCCTATGGATCTTCTTTATGTTTTTGATAGGCAATGCCTTTTTACCTCCAGTATCCCCATATACCCTTTCAATCTGGTCATTCTACTTTGTCATAGCTGCTGGTATCATCGTAATTATGAGTATTCATCATTTCTATAAGGAAAAACGCATCACCGTAGATAAGTTGACCATAAAAGAGATACGCCAGATTGTGAATGAGGGGCTCTCACGCCCATTATATAGCGTTTTTGGACTTCTTATTATAGGATGCACTTATTCCCTTATTCCCTTGCTATTTCGATTTCAGATACCATATATGGTCGCCCTTGTAGGCTTTTTTGTTGTAACCTCAGGTGTTATGTTTGCGATACTGAAAGGGCTTCCCAGGCTATTCAAATGGTTGAAACAGAAGAGAGTAATACGACAAGCTCAACAGAGTACACCGATACCACCACTCAAACAATACATGCATTAAAAATATAACACTACATTTTTACTATTCAAATACATTAAAAACGTAGCGACCCAATTTATAGCGTCCATCAATTGATTGACGTGCTCACCTGGGAAGGTTTTTCAATCAATTGATGGACGCAATAAATTGGGTCGCTACGCTGATACGTTCGCAGACCAGCACGCGTTTCCTTGTCCAGACATCTTTTCCCAACAGAGTCATTTATTGGGTCGCTACACCGATGCAATGACCCTTGGCAGAGCACTACCCATGTTATTGGATTTTCCCTCTAATAGACGACATCATTTTCTTACCCATAGTGTACCAAACAAAGTTCAAGAAACTCTCAAGGCAAGCTTAGGATTTGCCCAAGATTTCCTCTGGATGGTAAGCGGCAAAAGTCCTGTATGTTCACTGGCAATCTGGCAGGGTGAAAACGAAGGTGTTATAGTTATCGTGAGTCTTTCTAATGATTATGCGGAGAATAGAGAGTTTTTCTTCTATTAGCAGAGAGAAATAAGGATAGTATATTCAATGCCAGAGAACCCAAAATCAGCACAAAATAACCTCAAGCATATACCCCGTCCTGTACGTATTGTTACGAGTATCGCATTGATAGCCTTCTTAATGGGCATAGGCACATGGCTACTCTACCAGAAAATAACCACTAATCAGCAAAAAGAGACAGCTCTCACGGTACCAAGTCAGAAGGCCGCAACCCCAACGCCTATACAGATCCAGATACCAGCCATACCGGCCAATACTCCCGTCTCGCCCCTACTCTTTGGCACCAACATGGGCCTCTTCGATAGCAACGATCAGGTCTTGAACTCCACGGTCACACGCGCCGCACTGCAACAAATACATATGCGCATCATTCGCATGCCGGTCCGCGCCAGTCTATCTGAAGCAACAGAGATGCAGGCAGCTCAAACAATCAAAAGCCTGGGGGCGGCTCCCCTGGTCATCTTACGTGGGCAACTCGATAAAAATGTATTAGCAGATGATATACGTATTGTTAAAGATATGAATACTATTTTTGGGCAAAACACCGTCTATTATGAGTATGGCAATGAAGAAGACTTACAGGGTGTGCCAGTCGCCCAATACACATCCTCATGGAATGCGGTTATCCCACAGCTGAAACGCATCGCCCTACACGCGAATTTTATTGGTCCCGTCAATTTTCAGTATGATCACACCTACCTGACGACATTTTTGCAGACGGCACAGCCACGTCCAGATGAAATAAGCTGGCATGAGTACACCTGTGATGATAAGTGGGCACAAAGCGTCTGCATCTCACACATTGACCACTGGACCAATCATATTGCTGATGCGCGCGCCACTATGATTGGTACTGTAGGCACCGAACTGCCGATCATGATCACCGAATGGAACTACGCACCCAATGCGACCCCCAACGATGGCAAAAATAATAATAGCGCCTTTATGAACACCTGGACCACCCACGCCTTGCAAACACTGGCCGCTAATCGCATCTTTGCCTCGATGCAATATTCATGCACCAATACAGCTATTCCCCTCGTCAGTAGCAATGGAGCACTCACAATCCAGGGCACAATGCTCCAGACACAATATCAGAACATCATTATCAAAGGGCAATTACCCGCCCCGCCAGCAGTGACAAAACTGATCCCAACGGCAACGGCTCCCACATTGAGTACAACCAATGGAAACCAGGGCTTTACATTCGCTGATGGCGGAACCGACGGCTGGAGTGCACACAGCAGTACCCTCACC
>JACDAE010000636.1 GCA_013695595.1 Ktedonobacteraceae bacterium
GGGAGACGCATTTGCTACACCATCAACGGTTGCGACTGCATTCCCATCTGTGTCATATCCGGTGTAGGTCTTAATGGCGCTACTGGCATTACAGCCATTACTGTAGGCCGTCATGGTCGTCGGCAATCCCTGGGCTGGCGAGGGCACGCCTGAAGCGGCTCCTTCATCGTATTTGGTATCACTACATTGCGTCGCATTGCCACTGCTATCGTCAAGCTCTGTATGGGCAACGCTATGCACGTTGTAGTAGGTAGTCCCGCTGACAGTGGTGTTCGTCGTGGCATAGGTCCACTTGCGCGTACTGGTGGAGATATTTGATCCACTCAGTGCTTCAGTGAGCGTATTGTGGTAATACTTCGGTGGATTGCTCTGATCAAGCCCGTTGCTGGTCGAATAGTCGTCATAAGTGTAGGCCTTCTGTGCCCATGGAGCGTTGGTGTTGCTTGTGCCCGTCTGCTCATAGTCGGTGGTTTTGCTGGAGAGCAGCACGACTTCGCAGGGCGTATAGGTTGGGGTATGCGTTGTGGTATAGACCGTACTACACGAATTGGGCGTGCTATTCTGTCCAGCATAGCTGTTCACCGTCTGCTGGATCAGATCGGCCCCATTCGCATTCGGTCCTTGATAGACATCCTCCTCAAGGAGTGAACCCGCCAGGTAGTTACGGCTATCTGTCACCGAACTTCCCCAACCATAGGTAGCAGCATATTTCTGGACGGTCAGGTTGTAAGGCTGGCTGGTATTACTTCCACTGGGAGCCATAGTCAGGACCGTGCCAAAACCACGGAACTCTCCATGATAGTAACTCCCCTGGCTTGATGTATCGCCAGAATTGGGCATCCAACCAAAACCAACACAGGCGTTATCGCCCTGCGAATCGGCGGGGCAACTTCCCTGCGTCTGCGTCAGCCAGTAGTTATAATTGACGGTGGATGAACTGAGATTGCCATTACTACTATCTTTGCCCACCGATGTCAACGAAAAGACGACCTGCTCCGTCCACATCTGATCGTCTGCCGGATTAGATGCGCCTGAAGTGCAATCATTGGGATGCCAATCACAGTACAAAGCATCATAACGATTATCTCCAGCATTGTATGGAGTACCATGGCTGTTGTTCCAGGCCGTCTGATAGACGATACTGCTCGCGCCAACACCATTGGAATGATCGTGATAGCTGATCAGGTACGCCCACGTATTCTGCATATGGTAGTGGGGGTTTTGCGTGAAATCATCGTATTTGTTGGTATGGTCACTATAGGCAAACGTCATCCCGGCCAGTTGATGGCCACTCCCATTCTGGTACACCGTGGGCGTGATTGCGGTGAGGACATGCTCGCCCGCACACCAGTAGTTCGAGAGATTGGACGTATTACTGGGACAATTGAGAAATGACGTGTCCAAATAGGTGAGGGCATAGCTATAGTCCAGATGCGAAGCGGCACTATCGTCTCCCACATAACTTTTCACCTTCGTCAATTCCAACGTCGACATCACCGAAGGATCTGAAAGGCCATTACGATCTAAGGGATCATCACAACGCTGCTGCGCGGAAGCCTCAGGCAGATTACAGGCGCTTTCATATGCGCTGGTATACTGCGTCTCAAACTGCGTGCCGTTGACCGTCGAGTTGGTCGGTCCATTATAGAAGAAATCGACGGTGCCAGCGGGTGTGGTATTGCCATTGGTCGTCGTTTTGTAGACGATCTGTCGCGGGGCAGCATCACGGATAGAGGTATGCCCATTCTCGCTCTCGACATCTTGCAGATACGAGATGGTCATGGTGCGATTGTTCGTCCCACTCCCCTCGTTGGCAGCCGTCATTTTATCGAGGTCGAAAGAATAGTCGAACTGGTCGTTATCGCTGTCATGGTAGGATTGCAGCGAGTCTTTGGTGCATCCCAGCTCGTATTTGTTGCCTGAACCATCCCAGACATCAAAACAATAGCGTCCCGAAACCACGGGATTATTGATCCTGGTGATTTTCAGATAACTCATATGCTCCGTGGCATAGTCACCATTGTTATTCTTGTTGGGAATCAGGCGATCACTTACTCCCCCAATACCGCTGAGAGAGTACCAGATCGTGCCATCGGGATACTGTTCTGCGGAGATAGAACCGAGCGAAAGCGTCCACCCATCGCCAGTGTTGCCAGCCGGCGTTGTCGGCTCATGACGTGCATTGGTTGTTCCGCTTGAATAGCTCAATTGGAGTTGGGGCGTCACTCCTTGCGGACCTGGAGCAACGGTGAAGGGATAGCTGTAGGAGATCTGACCTCCATTGCCCTGGACGCTGGCAAAGCGTGGTTTGGGGGGTGCCTGGATCGGTTCGGTGCCTCCACTGACCGTAGCAGCTGCAATCGCAAGCGTGCTTACCGACGCGGTGAGTGTACTACTTGCCACATGATTGGTCAACGGAACGACTGTCGTGCTGGCATTCGCAGCCGTGGAAGAAGGCAGGAAGAGGGAGAGGTGATTCGGATCGATCTGTAGATGCGCCAGCTCACTCTTCTGATAATGGAAGGTATAGGTTATGGGAGTACGTACTTTGACCCCCTGCACAGCCTGTCCCTTCGCATCCGTCACCTGAATCTGATAGGTAGCAAGATCGCGGGTTGCATTGATGAAGTGCCCTCTTGTCTGTGCAAGGGTGACCGTCAATGTGCCCTGTGGCGCTGTATGTGACGCCGTAGTAGCCGCTGAGAAGTCAAGCGCACCTGCGGGAATAGTGACTTCCATACGCACACCGTTGGGATCGCTACCCGACAGATGCAGCGCAGGGGTTGAGCTTGTAGAAGTGCTGGCCTGGATAGCCGCACTGACAGCCTTCATGGTCGGAGGCTGCGCACTGGGGATTTGAGCCGCCGTGGTCGTCGTATGCGCGGATAATCCGTTATTTTGAACGGCAGATGAACCAGCAGATCCTACATGCACTCCACTTGCTGGTTTGTATGAGTTTGCCTGATTGAGGAATTTCTTCAGGGTGAAGCTCGTCTTAGCAACCGGCAGGTGAGTCGGTGGTCGCACAGCAGCCGCCACAACTGGAACGGTGCTCAAAGTGTTCGTTAAAAGATAAATACAAAGGAACAAACCGACCAGGAACATCTTCCATACCCCATGTTGCGCACGAGCATGGAAAGGACGCAGCAATAAGAGGGCGCGTCGCCCACGAGCCGTTTCCTTGTGAGAAGAGTGATCAGATAACATAAAACCTCTTCATTTTCCGAACTAAATAAAGCGTATCTCTATTTTCGTAGAGATACAGCAAAACATCAGAGCCTGGCTAGAAGTGGGGGAAACGTTATTCCATCTCAAAAACATTATTCCACCTCAGAGACAGAACACAATGAGAGCTTACATGGAATTGTTGAGAAAAAAGAAGATCATCTGGGATCATTTGGAGGAATCATTTTTTGCTAAGAGGGATCATTTTGCATTTATCATACAAATTCACCGCTCATACAGCTTTAGCCTATCTTCAAATATTGGAATCAATGACCTTAGCCTCCCAACATCAGTGTTTTCGTGCTACGATAGAGTGACATCTATTAAAAAGCAACCAGCAGCCAAATTAGAGGAGACCATGACTTCATCTTTCGATCCTATCAACGCAAAGAGTACAGACATAACCAGCACGATCAATGAACCAATCCAGCAGCCCGGCAATCGTTGGCAAGATCTCACGCACAAAGTTCCGGCTCAATTCCTGGCTTTGCTTGCAATTGTCTCGGTGCAGACAGGGGCGGCGGTGGGCAAGGGACTCTTCGCGGCCATTGGACCATTGGGGACGACATTCCTGCGCCTGGGCTTCGCAGCGGTCCTGCTCCTGATTATCTGGCGGCCACAGGTGCGCGGGCTGACGCGCACACAATATATCAATGTTCTGCTCTTTGGTTTGATCCTGGCCACGATGAATGGAGCTTTTTATTCGGCAATCCATTTCATTCCACTCGGTATTGCGGTAACGCTGGAGTTTGTGGGACCACTGGGACTGGCCCTGGTGCAATCACGCAAGGTGAAGGACATCATCTGGGCGCTACTGGCCGTGGTTGGTATTCTCTTGCTCGCGCCGCTTGGGCAAGGAGGAGTTAATATAATAGGGGCTGGACTGGCGCTACTCGCTGGTATCCTCTGGGCGGGCTATATTCTGTGTAGTGCAAGGGTGGGACGCTCGTTCAGTGGTGGACGAGGGCTGGCGCTGGCTGTAGCTATCGCGACTATCATCATTGCACCGTTTGGCATCCTTAATGGAGGCGTGGCATTGCTCACACCCAGGGTGCTCTTGACGGGTGTAGGCATCGCCATTCTCTCCAGCCTCATCCCCTTCTCGCTGGAATTAGAGGCGCTCCGACGACTCCCTTCACGCGTCTTCGGTGTCCTCATGAGCATCGAGCCTGCGGTCGCCACCCTGATCGGCTTCCTCGTGCTACACGAAGCTATCGGATTGCGCGAAATAATAGCCATTGCGCTCATTGTCACCGCTTCAGCCGGCGTCTCACTTGCTTCCAGCATCGGTTAGCATCTATACTTGCTTTGATGTTTACAAAAACAGATGACCGTACCTATCAGGAGTTATTTATTATGTTTCACGCTATCCGTTGGACGATCCCGAAAATTGAGCAGCGTCTGAAATTGATTGAGCCTCTCATCTATCGACAGCGGCAGAGGTTGCCCTCTTTCCGTTACCAGGCCTTATCCAGTCCCGCTGAGCCGCCACCCATCGGTACAGAGATCGCCGATGACGATTGGGCGGTGATTGAGCCGCTCACATATTGGGGACCATCCTATACGGATTTCGTGTTGCGCAGCCGTTTCACCGTTCCCGCAGATTGGTCGCATGATCTGCCTCTTGCGCTCTATCTGCCACTGGGTGAGCCAGGGGATTTCAGCCATCCCGAAGCCCTGATCTATGTTGATGGCAGCGCCTATGCCACCTGTGACCGCAATCATCAAGAGGTGTTGCTGCATACAGACTGGCATGATGGAACCCCGCATACGCTTGCCCTGCACGGATGGACGGGCCTGGGTGATAGTAAATTGGCTGGCCTGCTCAGCTATCCCGATGATCTCGCGGGAGAATTTAAGCACGAAACGACTCCACCTATCGTGCTCAATCTGCTGATGCGTGAGTGCGAGATCGTGCAGATCGATCAGCCAACACGCGCTTTTGTGATCACGGCACGTGTGGTTCTGGGTACGGTAAAAGCCCTGGACGAGAATGTGCCTGCACGCGGCAAGCTCCTTTATGCCCTCGATCAAGCATTCAAGTTGCTCGATACACGTGAACCCTTTGGTGAGGCGTTTTATGTCAGCGTTGCATCTGCCCACGCAGCCCTACAGACAGGCATCGCCCAGGCCGGGGCACCCCTGGATGTCCATGTCGGAGCAACAGGTCACGCGCATATCGATGTGGCCTGGCTCTGGACGCTGGGCCAGACGCGCCGTAAAGCTGGTCGCTCGTTTCAGACCGTGATGCGCCTGATGGAGCAATTTCCAGACTATCATTTTACGCAAAGCCAACCACAACTCTACGATTACATTCGGCAGGATTATCCCGCTTTATTTGAGGATATCAAGCGACGGGTTGCAGATGGACGCTGGGAACCCATCGGTGGGATGTGGGTCGAGGCTGATTGTAACCTCAGTGGTCCCGAATCGTTGGCACGCCAGTTCTTGCTCGGACGGTCCTTTTTCGAGAACCATTTTGGTGCAGGCGTCGAAACGCCTGTGCTCTGGCTTCCGGATGTCTTCGGCTATGCCTGGGCGCTGCCTCAACTGATTAAGCAGGCTGGCCTTGAATATTTCTTTACGATCAAGATCGGTTGGAGCCAGTATAATCGCCTGCCCTACGATAGTTTCTGGTGGCAGGGCATCGATGGTACACGCGTTCTGACCCACTTCAGCACGACGCCCGATGAGGGTGTGTATGCCAGCACCTATAACGCAATGGCAACACCAGAGCAACTGCTCGGCACCTGGACCAACTTTCGCCAGAAGGATCTTGGCCGGGGCGAGACGCTGCCCCCTCTGTTAATGGCCTATGGTTTTGGCGATGGCGGCGGTGGTCCCACGCGTGAGATGTTGGAGAACATTGATGCCATGGCTGCGCTCCCGGCCATGCCGCAGATCAAGCAGCAGAGCGTGGGCGACTTCTTCCGCGACCTGGATGCTACATCCGGCGATATCCTGCCCGTCTGGAACGGTGAGCTGTATCTCGAACTGCATCGCGGCACCTATACGACGCAGGGACGCAACAAGCGGGCTAATCGTGCCAGCGAGTTTCTACTCCACGACGCCGAATATCTTGCCACACTTGCAGCAGTGCTCGACACCGCCTATACCTATCCTCACGAAGCCTTCCATCAGGCCTGGGAGCTGGTCTGCCTCAATCAATTCCACGATATTATTCCCGGTAGTAGCATCAATCCGGTCTATAAAGAATCACAGCAACAGTATGCGCAGATCTTCGCGCTGGCCGAGGAAAGCAGACAGGCAGCGTTCAACACCATCGCTCGTCACTACGAGGGCGATCTATTGATTGCCAATGCCACCGCGTTCGAGCGGCACGATCTCGCCTTCTGGCCTGAACAGTTGCCAGAGGGGTATCATCTTGAAAACGTCTCTACGCATGAGCCAGTGCAGACACAGGGAACAGAGCCTGGCACCTGGATTGCGGCGGGACCACATGCACCCTTGAGCCTTACCGCGCTCTATAGCGTGCCGGGTGAGATTGCGCCTCTGCCAACTGGCCTTACGGTGACGACAACATTGCTGGAGAACCGTTTTGTGCACATCGAGTTGAATACGGACGGCGATATTACGCGTATCTTCGATAAGGTTGCCGGGCGTGAAGTGCTTGCGCCAGGTGGGCTTGCCAATCAATTGCAGGCATTTGAGGATCGCCCCAAAAACTGGGACGCCTGGGATGTTGACATTTACTATGATGATCGCATGTGGCTGGCCGATCCCGCGACCTCCGTGAGCATCGTTGAGTCTGGTCCACTCTGTGCCACCCTGCTCATCGAGCGGCGTATCCTGCACAGTAACTACCAGCAGCGCATCACGTTATATCATCATAGTCCACGCCTGGATATCGAGACGAGTATCGATTGGCGTGAGCGGCATATCTTCCTCAAAGCGGCCTTTCCCGTCGATATTCTCAGTCCAACGGCGACCTATGAGATCCAGTGGGGCAATGTGCAACGGCCCACGCATCGCAATACCAGTTGGGACTGGGCACGCTTCGAGACCTGTGCGCAAAAATGGGTCGATCTGAGCGAAGGCGGCTATGGTGTCAGCCTGCTCAATAACGGGAAATACGGCCATGATATTCACAATAACGTGATCCGTATCAGCCTGTTGCGCAGTCCCACCATGCCCGATCCCCAGGCAGATCAGGGCCAGCACACATTTATATACAGCCTGTTCCCACATGCCGGTCCCTGGAACGAGTCGACCATCGCGGCAGCCTATGCCCTGAATGACCCGTTGCTTGTACACACCATTGACACAGCTTCAGATGAACAGAGCGGCGCTGCATCCCCTGAGCACATGACCTCATTGATCGTCGCCGACCAGCCCAACATCGTCATTGAAACGATCAAGCGTGCAGAGGACGGGAACGGTATCATCGTACGCTTGTATGAGAGTCAGAGACGGCGCGGCCAGATCGCCTTGACCACCGGCTTCCCTCTGAAGGCTGCCTGGCACACCAACCTGCTGGAACGAAATGAGCAAGAACTACCGGTTGCAGGTCAACAACTGACCATCTCCGTCCATCCCTACGAGATCGTCACGTTACGATTGCTGCCTGGTTAAATGGGGAAAAGTGAGGGGCCATGCAAACAAGAGCCGC
>JACDAE010000644.1 GCA_013695595.1 Ktedonobacteraceae bacterium
GGTGAGAGGCTTCGGGGGCCACCGGGGCGCACGCAAGGTGACGCCCCTACCCCAATGCTAATTGAGCCTCAATTAATTCTTCGCTCGCACATATTGCGGCAACCATTTAACATCATAATGCAAAACATGTGCAGCATGCAATGGCCAATATGGATCGCGCAACAACTCGCGCACCAGGAAGATCAGATCGGCCTCTCCCTGCTCGATAATCGTGTTTGCTTGCTCTAAAACTTCTCTTTTGGGGATAACAGTTCCAGAGCTTTCCAATTCTAGAAAGGTACGGGCGCGATTTATAAGCCCGTCCATTCTAGAATTGGAAAGCCCTGCCGATGTTCTAACCCTCTTCCTCACTCCTCTATCTTCTGTTATACTTGTTCCACACTTACACGATGTTAGAAGGGATATGCCGTGGCAACCAGTTTTAGTGATATTGTAGATAACCTCTGGAGCGCCGCAGATAAGCTGCGTGCCAATACACACCTCCGGGCATCGGAGTACTCAGTGCCTGTCCTGGGCCTGATCTTCCTCAAGTTTGCCGATCAGAAATTCGCCGTCGTTGACCGCATGCTGCAAGAACGTGTGCGCCAGTCCGAAGGTCGCCTGACCCTGAACCCGGCCCGTTATAAAGCCGAGGGCGCTATCTACCTCGATGCAAGCGCTCGTTATGACTACTTACGCAGACTGAGCACAGGCGTGGACACAGCCCTCAATAATGCGATGAAGCAGATCGAACGCGATAACCTTGAAAGTCTGGCAGGCGCATTGCCTACTAACGGCTATAATGAACTGGATAATGGTACGCTCAAAGCCTTGCTGGCAACATTTGATGGTGTTCCGCTTGATGTCGAGGGCGACCTCTTCGGCAAAATCTATGAGTATTTTCTGGGCAAGTTTGCTATGGCGGAGGGACAGCGTGGCGGCGAGTTCTTCACTCCGACCTCCATTGTGAAGCTGATCGTTGAGATCATCGAACCGTATCGTGGCCTGATCTTTGATCCTGCGTGCGGTTCTGGCGGCATGTTCGTACAGAGTGCGCAGTTTGTACAGCGCCACCGCCTTAATCCCAATGATGAAGTTTCGATCTATGGGCAGGAGAAGGCGCTGGAAACGGTGCGTCTTGGTAAGATGAACCTGGCTGTGCATGGTCTCTACGGCGATATTCAAAGTGCCAATAGCTATTATGAAGATCCTTATACCAGCAGTGGCAGATTCGACTTTGTGATGGCTAATCCCCCATTTAATGTCGATGGTGTAGATAAATCGCGCTTGCTGACTTCTAAACAGCGCTTCCCTTTTGATATCCCGCGCGTCGATAACGCCAACTATCTATGGATTCAGCTTTTCTATAGCTCCCTCAAAGAGACGGGGCGTGCAGGTTTCGTCATGCCCAATTCGGCCAGCGATGCACGCTCATCGGAGCAGGAGGTACGGCGCAGGCTCCTTCAGCAACGTGTGGTGGATGTAATGGTCTCCATCAGCTCTAACTTCTTCTTTACGGTAACACTACCCTGTACGCTCTGGTTTTTTGACAAGGGCAAACGTGGTACGGAGCGTGCCGATAAAGTGCTTTTCATTGATGCTCGCCACCTCTATAAGCAGATCGATCGTGCTCACCGCGAGTTCACGCCCGACTTGATTGAGTTTCTCGCTAATATCGTGCGCCTCTACCGTGATGAAGCTCCCGAGTATGAGCAGGGTAGCCTCGTGCGGATGCAGGAACACTTTCCCGAAGGAAAATATGTTGATGTACCGGGATTGTGCAAAGTTGCAACACTTGCTGATATCGAAACGCAGGGCTGGAGCCTCAATCCTGGTCGCTACGTGGGTGTGGCTGAGAGTGCCGCCATTGACTTTGACTTTAAAGAGAAGTTGGGGGAACTAAATGAGGAGTTGACGCTGCTCAATGGTGAAGCGCGTGTGTTGGAAGAAAAGATTAGCGAGAATATGGCGCGGTTGCTTGAAGAGGGAAAATAATGGTGGTAAGGCGAAGTGAGTGGAAATTAGTTCCTATTGAAGAAGTGTATTCAGGTTTGTACGATGGACCTCATGCAACACCAGAACCAGCTTCAGAAGGCCCTATATTTCTGGGAATAAAGAATATTACGGAAGATGGTAAACTGGACCTGTCTGAAATACGACATATTGCAGAAGAAGATTTTTCAAATTGGACAAAGCGCGTATTACCACTCCCAGGTGATATTGTCTTTACCTACGAGGCAACTTTGAATCGCTATGCAATGATTCCTGAGGGATTCAGAGGATGTTTAGGAAGAAGGCTTGCATTAATCCGACCTAATTTTAAAAGAATAGATACAAAGTTTTTATTTTACTACTTCTTTGGCGAGGAATGGCGCGAGACAATAGCAAATAATATAATGTCAGGATCAACAGTTGATCGTATTCCAATCATATCTTTTCCAAAATTTAAAGTGCGTGTCCCTCCTCTCCCTATCCAGCGCACCATTGCTTCCATCCTCTCAGCCTATGACGACCTGATCGAGAATAACACGCGCCGCATTGCTATACTGGAAGAGATGGCACAGATGATTTATGAGGAGTGGTTTGTGAAGTTTCGTTTTCCTGGGCATGAACGGGTGAAGATGGTGGAGTCGGAGATGGGGATGATACCGGAGAGGTGGCAGGTAACAACTGTAGAGAATATTGCGACGATTTGCCGTGGAAAATCATATGCTAGCGAAAACCTTGTTCAAACAGAAGAAGGCCTTCCTTTCATTAACTTAAAATGTATCGTGCGGGATGGCGGTTTTCGAGAAGATGGACTTAAACGCTATAAGGGTGCGTATAAAGAAACGCAGACAGCTAAAACTGGGGATATTGTAATGGCAGTAACGGATATGACACAAGAGAGAAGAATAGTGGCTAGAGCAGCTCGGGTTCCTAAAAATAACACTCTTACATTTGTTTTTTCTATGGATCTTGTCAAAATTGTTCCTAAAGAAGAGCAGTATCGCTATTACCTTTATAGCATGTTTCGTTTTTCTAAATTTCCCGATGAGGTTAAACAATATGCAAATGGAGCTAACGTTTTACATTTGTCTCCTGAAAGAATAGGGGAATTTGCTTTTCCACTTCCTCCTGTATCACTTTGCATTAGATTCTCGGAAATTTGCGCAGTCATTTATGAGCAATGTGACTTAATCCGTTCCAGATGCTCTCTCCTTAGTATCACCCGCGACCTACTTCTCCCCAAACTCATCTCCGGCGAGATCGACGTATCATCCTGGTCAGAGGACAGTGCAGAAGAGGCAGCGCAAGAACTGGCGACCAGCGTTATTGGCTCAGTGGGTGAGCGTCAGCAGCATGGCGGGATTGCGCGAAAGGTTGCTGAAGCCGGGCCGATTGAGCCAATGGAGAAGGATGCACTGGAGTGGCATTCGTTGTGGGAGGAATGAAAGGTAGCGGGATGATGAAAAATGTATTCGATTGGGATGAAGTCAATGCTCTGATCGCTCTTTTGCATATACAGGGCATCGCCTATCTCATGGGGAGCGATGAACCTGTGGACGTGAATGGTGGGACCGTTGAGCCGGTTCACCTTATTCAGCGTCTAGCAGGGTGCGGTTATCCTCTTGTGGAGAACGCGAGTATTTCTCTCTTCATCTTACATCCCGAGTTTGCACCTGCCGTTGTGACCGCGCTTCAGAGTGGCGAGCATGAGATCACAGAAAATATTGCCGTGGTTACGCTGGCGACCCTGTATCTTCAACACTGGTGGGTTTTCCGCCTGGCATTTGCGCTGGGTCAGCTTCCTGGTTTTCCTGCCGAGCCGTTTGTTTCTCTATGGGAGGAGCGCTCTTTACCGCCACCATCTTCCGGTTATGAGCGAGATGGGTTGCTGGCATTACAGGAATATCAACAGCGCAGATATGGTGCGCCTCTCAACTTTCTCGATGACTGGCAGAATCAGATCAATCACCTGCTTGCTCAGGAGGAGGCTCATCATCGTGAATTACCAGAGACATTGAGGGATGTGTTGCGACACCAATGTCGGGGGTAGGGGCGTCACCTTGCGTGCGCC
>JACDAE010000671.1 GCA_013695595.1 Ktedonobacteraceae bacterium
ATATAGGCCTTGCCACCACCCAAATCCTGTCCATATTCTTCTTCTAGCAGGTTGCCAAATGCCTGGATTTTGCGCAATGGCTCCTGCAAGTCATGGGAGGCGACGTAGGCAAAATCTTGTAATTCCTGGTTGCTGCGTTGTAATTCTGTATTGAGCTGATGCAGAACTTCGGTGCGTTGCTCCACTTTTGCTTCTAGAGTGGCATTGAGATCTTGCAGATTTTGATACATGAGTGCCAGTTGCAATTCCGCTTTTTTCCGCTCAGAGATATCAATATTCACGCCAATCATGCGCAATGGACGGCCTTGCTCATCATATGAAGTAATCTCGCCTTTCGCGTGTAGCCAATGTTCAGTCGTATCAGGCCAGAGCACGCGGAACTCGATATTATAGGGAGGGCCGCCCGCAACGGCAGCAGAGAGATTTTCTTCGGCAAGCTGCAAATCGTCGGGGTGAACGCGCTGCCCCCAATTTTCATATTTTCCTTCAAAACCGCCCGATGGTAATCCATATAACGCTTCAAGTTCAGGGGTCCAGAGAATATGATTATGTTGAATATCCCACTCAAAGGTACCTATGCGTCCAACACTTTGTGCCATTGATAGGCGTTCCTGGGTGAGCTCTGCATTAATACGTTCTGCCTGTTCTCGTATGAGCAAGCGAGAGCGCTCTTCTTGTATGCGTTTGCGTTCTATACCGAGAGCTATACCATTGGCGATGGTTGCCATGGCTTGCAGAGCTGCATCATATAGGGGGTAGCGAGCAAAGAGTGCCATAACACCAATCAGGCGTTCTCCTATGAAGAGAGGATAGCCTGCGAATGCAACCATACCCTCACGGCGTGCCCATTCCTGGTTGCCAACACGTGGATCGCCAATCACCTCATTCGTCAGGTGTGGTTGACGTTCAGAGGCAATCAAGCCAATTTTTAATGCACCAACTGGTACACGAGCATGATCACCATTCAAATGTGTATAGATACCCGAACTGGCCTGCAACTCCAGGATGTTGTCCTCTTCATTCAAGATCCAGATTCGTGCAAAGGCGGCATTCAGGTGACGAACGAGCGCTTCTGTACAGTCTGTAAGCATGCCCTGCAAGGTATCTTCTTTAATCAGGGCGATGCTTATCTCCATACTCAGTTTACCCAGCCGTATCTGGTCAGAACTGGCTCTTGCTTGATGCTGAGATGTATCTGGGTCATTCTGTTCTATCTGATAGGGATCGGGGGTTTGTGTCATCAAAAATGCGACGTGAGCAATCGATTATCTCTAGTACAGAGAACTGGAGAAACGTCGCACCTCCTTTCGGGTACTTATTAGCTATCAGTGCACCCTACTCGGTTAATAAAGTTGCCAGGTTCTCCATCCATTTGGGAAATGGCGTAGGGGCGTCACCTTGCGTGCGCCCGTGGGCCAATTCCCAAATGGATGGTGATCTGGTTGCTAAGTAATGGATGAGTTTTTTGCTAATTTGTGCACTTGATCTCTATACCGCTATATTAGCAGGAATTCCGTCACTTCTGCAAGTAGGTACCAACAAAAAGCCGTCTATGGTATAATGTCCACTGCAATTGCAGCACAAGCTGATCATCTGTTTGGGCTGTAACAATAGCTCTAGGTAAAATCCTTCTGGTACAGCAACGGAGATATGGAGAAAGGAGCACGCAGGAGAACTGACCCCATCTGCGTGACAACTGGTTGATGGACGATATTCATTTTGAGCGTCATTTTCGCACCCCTCATTCTGAGGGCTACTACATTATGCAGGGGAGTAGTCTGCAAAGCAATAATCGATTGGGAACAGTGGATATTCACTTTACCACTACTGCCGTCCACGGCACGCTTATCCTGGAGCGAGAGCTTGAGGAGACCGATCTGACCAAGCTGATTGAGCAGATCGATGAGGACCTTGTGTTGTCAGCAGATATGCCACGTGATGATTTTCTTGTGAGCGTCTACGTTGGTAAGGATGTTGGTTTTTATAGCGACGAATATTTTGCAGAAGAGAATAGTGATGCGCTCGGCTTCGACGATGAAGACGAAGAGAGATAGCTTCGGGGCTTTTCTGCGTTGTGGCCTCTCTCCTGATGAACTATTTTAATCTTCCAGCAGGCCGCGCCGCATGGCGTATTTCACCAGTTCAGCGCGGCTGTGCAGGTTGAGTTTATCCATAATATGGGTACGATGGGTATCAACCGTTTTAGGGCTGATAACCAGGCGCTCGGCGATCTGATTATTGGTATGGCCCTCAGCTACCAGTTTAAGGATC
Organism: Ktedonobacteraceae bacterium; assembly: GCA_013695595.1. Lineage (GTDB taxonomy): Bacteria > Chloroflexota > Ktedonobacteria > Ktedonobacterales > Ktedonobacteraceae > JACDAE01. The sequence continues at coordinate 2,272 of JACDAE010000671.1, forward strand.
TCGCGTTCGCGTTCAGTCAGAGTACTATAACTATCTTTCTCTTCTCCAGTGCGTACTCGTTGGAGATAGTCCCCCACCATGATGGATTGCGCAGTTGGAGAAAGATAAAATTGCCCACTTTGTATCACATGCAATGCCGTAATTAATTCGGTATCAGCCGCCTCTTTCAACATATAGCCAGCCGCGCCAGCTCGTAACGCCTGAAAAACATATTCATCATGCTCATGCATTGTAAGCACCAATATTTTGACCTCAGGAGCCAATTTTTTGATTTGTTTTGTGGCCTCAATCCCGTTGAGGTCGGGCATAGTGATATCCATGAGGACGATATCTGGTTGGAGCCGTTGGGTCTCAGTAATTGCGTGTCGGCCATCCTGCGCCTCTCCAACAACTTCCATATCGGGTTGTGCATTGAGCATCATTTTCAGCCCTGCGCGTAAAATTGTGTGATCATCTGCTAATAGAATCCGTATTTTCATGTATTCCCCACTTTTTGTGCATTTGCTGTATTGTCATCAGGAAGAGAAATTTGAAGTGGATGTGGTAATTGTACACGAACAATCGTCCCGCTTTCTGGATGCGAATCGATGGATAGAGAGCCATCGAGGAGGCGTGCACGTTCATGCATGCCTACAAGCCCCCAGCCATGTTCCTGCCCAGGCCCAGGAGTTTTTTGGAGTTGGTCGGCGTCGAAGCCAGTCCCGTCGTCGCTGATAGTAGCATAGACGGCATTGTTATCTTCTTTCATAAGGACGCTGACTTTATGCGCCTGGGCATGTCTGGCAACGTTCGTCAAAGATTCCTGGACGATACGATACAAAGCTGTTTCCATGTCAGCCGGGAGGCGCTCTTTGAAGCCAGTAACCTGTAAATCGACGCTAATCGCAAATTTTTGTTGGTATTCTTTTACATACCAGCGTAATGCTGGCAGAAGTCCGAGATCGTCCAGGGCGCTTGGTCGTAGGTCGATGCTCAGGTTGCGTATAGCACGGAGCGTCTGGTGTGCCAGTCTGCGGGTATCGGCGATGCGGTTACGGGCTTCCTGAGTCGTGATGGATTCTTCAAGGATAGCGAGGCTGATCAGCAACGAGGTAAGAACCTGAGAAGTTTCGTCATGGAGTTCGCGTGCGATACGTTTGCGCTCTTCTTCCATTGCGTTCAGGATCTGCGTTGCACGAAGACGATTCGTTTCATCGATCGCCTCTAACATCATATTAAAGGTACGCGCCAGTTGATCGGCCTGCGGGTCAACCCCGGTAAGGGGTGCTCGTTGTGTACTTTCCCCAGATTGGACGCGACTCATAACTTTGCCCAGATCTATCAGGGGTCGAAAGGCAATCTGGAGCACGACGAAGTTCAATGCAACACTGACGAGCCAGCCAACAGTGACGAAAATGACCAGGATAGTTGGTGCCGAAGGCAATGTATTCAGGCGCGATGCCAGCCATGTTCCTCCTGTGGCCCCAAAGAAAATGATCAGGCTATTTGCAATCAGAACTCTATAGAAAACAGGTATAGTAAGCAGCGGTTTTAGCAAGCCGTTGTTTTGTACAACATCGCGATATTTGCTAGTGGATTTCATCAGAAACTCTCTTCATGTGGAACAGTTCTTGCTCATCTTATTTATAGTGTAATTGTAGCGGTCTCTATGTTTGCTGTCAAATAGAGGGTTGGCGGAGTCGAATCAGGTGTATAGTGCTAAAAAATCAGGTGAGCACCTGATGTCAGTTCCCTCTTGTGGCGAGTAAGCTACATCTGTTACTCTGTGCAGATTCGCGCCAGGTTTGTAATGTGTGGCGGCTCACCTTCCATTTGGGTGGTTCCATTCATTATAATCTTGTTAAATGGATGTTCTGATTATGCGTGATCCGAATAGTATAGAACTCTTTTTCAGGAAAAGGAGACCCATTAGGAACAGAGGGGTTTCCGGGTCGTGGAAAAGATGGTATAATCGGCGACGCAGCATAAGAGCTATTCGCAACGATATCTTTCCAATTTGGTCAAGTCTTAATCCTATAGAGGAGGCAAAGTGGGCTCTACTACTAACAAAAGCTTGCTTGATGTGGCGACGCAGAAGATCGTAGAAAGCCAGGTCTGGCGTTCCATCTTCCGTCACGGCTATCCCGATACTCCCTTAAATCAGTCTCTGGTGATGATGGGGAACGTATTTCTGCATCTCCACCCCGTCAAAGTGAGTCGGAAGGCGATGAAGGTGACCTATACCTGGTGTATGGGTGGTATTTCCTTCTTCCTGTTCCTGCTGTTGACAATTACCGGCGTCTTTCTTATGTTTTATTACATTCCGAGTACCGATTTAGCTTATCAAAACATTAATCAGATTAATAGCGCTGTCTCATTTGGTACCCTTGTGCGTAATATGCACCGCTGGGCGGCTCACCTGATGGTGGTCTCAGTCACGTTGCATATGATACGCGTTTTCTACCATGGCGCTTACAAACCCCCACGTGAGTTTAACTGGGTGGTTGGCGTGTTATTGTTCTTTGTAACATTGTTCTTAAGTTTCACAGGCTATCTGCTGCCATGGGATCAGATCGCTCTCTGGGCTATCACCGTAGGTACCAACCTGGCACCCTACACACCGCTTTTGGGCGACCCCGTCTACAAAGTGCTGGTAGGAGGTGGAGCTGTAGGTCAGGCGACATTGATACGTTTCTACGTAGGTCACGTGATCCTTCTGCCACTGGCAGGTGCATTGTTGATGGCTGTTCACTTCTGGCGTATTCGTAAGGACGGTGGCGAAGCTGGTCCACCCCCACCATCTCGTCGTGAGTTGGAAGCCAGGGAGACAGC
>JACDAE010000693.1 GCA_013695595.1 Ktedonobacteraceae bacterium
GTGGCCAGCACACGCCCCTACGCCTGTAAGGAAACCTTTGATTTCATACCTGTGTATATTGCAATGCAGCATAGCACTCGCTCTAGAGAGCGTCAAGTTGTTGGTCATATTAATGGAGTCCTTCATAAAAGTCGACATTTTTTATATTGACAATTCGCATCACATCGTGTATATTACTTGCGTTGTTGGCGTGCAACTACAACATATGTGAAGCTTCTATTCGGGTGTGGCCAAGCGGTAAGGCGGCGGTCTTTGGATCCGTTATTCCCAGGTTCGAATCCTGGCACCCGAGCCATTTTTCTGCACAGAGAACTCACACAGAAGAAATTCTTTGTTTGTATTCTGTATCCCCTTATAGAGAGAAACAAAAAAAGGTTTTATATTCTATTATGAATACATATGCCACCGTTGTCCTTGCTGCAGGCAAAGGTACGCGGATGCGCTCAAAATTGCCAAAGGTACTCCACCCACTGGCGGGCATGCCCCTTCTAGGACATGTCCTTAAAGCGGTCGAAGGCATTCGCTTCGATTCTTCCCTTGCATCTTTTGCATCTCCCATCTCAACCCACCGTCCCGTCGTCGTGCTCGGTCACGAAGCTGCACAGATCGAGGCAGCTTTTGGTGAACGTTGTCTCTATGCAATCCAGCAAGAACAACTGGGCACTGGCCACGCCGTACTGGCAGCTCAATCTGCTATTGATGCACTTGCGCCCCTACCCCAGACTGTCCTGGTCTGTTATGGGGATACACCCTTGATCCGCAGCGAGATCCTGTCACAGGTGTTGCACGAGCATTTGACGAGACGCGCCACGCTGACATTTTTAACCGCGCATACCGATCCACCCTCTGATTATGGGCGTGTGGTGCGTGATAGCAGTGGCCGCGTGCGTGAGATTGTTGAAGTAAAGCGTGCGAGTGCAGAGCAATTACGCATCCGAGAAGTGAATTCTGGCGTCTATTGCTTTGAGCGTGCCTGGCTCTGGCCGATCCTCCAGAATCTGCCGCGCAATGCGTCGGGCGAATATTATCTGACCGATCTGGTGGCAATTGCCGCCGCTCAAGAGCGCACTATCGCCACCGTCAGTGGAACCCTTGATGAGACGATCGGTGTCAATAATCGCGTGCAACTGGCGGAGGCCGAACAGTTGCTGCGTCTACGTACCCTGGAGCGCCATATGTACGCCGGGGTTACCATCGTTGATCCCGCAACGACCTATATTGATGATGAAGTGCAGATCGGGGCCGATACGGTTATCTTCCCAGGGACAATGCTCACCGGGAAGACAACCATTGGCGCTGATTGCCGCCTGGGGCCCGGCACCACAATCTACCAGTCAGTAGTGGCTGATCGTTGTGTTGTGCGCAATTCAATCGTGGAAGAAAGTGTCCTTGAAGAAGATGTAAGCATGGGGCCTTTCAGTCATTGCCGCACTGGTGCTCATCTGGCACGCGGCGTACATATGGGCAATTTTGGCGAGGTCAAAAACTCGTATATCGGCGCGGAAACGGATATGCACCATTTTAGCTACCTGGGCGATGCATCGGTTGGTGAGCGCGTCAATGTTGGTGCTGGTACGGTTACCGCGAATTTTGATGGTACACATAAACATCGTACAACGATTGGTGCTGGAGCCTCTCTTGGTGTCGATACTGTTCTCATCGCACCCGTTACGATCGGTGCTCGTGCCTATACAGGCTCTGGCTCGGTCGTCAATAGAGATGTTCCTGAGGATGCGTTGGTCGTTGGAGTTCCCGCTCGTCTGTTACGTATGCTGAATACGCGAGAAGAGCAGGATAAAGATGAAAAGGAGCACATGGAGTAAATGGACGGCCCTGGCTTAGCAAGTATAGCCGTCGGTGTTGATATACACCTGCCGCTGTTTGATGCGGCGGCATGGCTACAACTCGCCGTTCTCATTGGAACTTTAATTCTTTGTGGCATCGCTTCGGCTGCCGAAACAGCGCTTACTTCTGTAAGTCGCATCAAGCTCAAAAATCTGGTAGAGGAAGGTGATCCACAGGCGCTTCAGATTGAACAATTGCTTTCCGAACCGAATACGTTCCTTTCGACGATCCTTGTTGTGAATAGTGTCGCCGTCATTGTTGCCTCCAGTATGGCAACCGTTCTGGCTTTGCGCTTCTCCGACACATGGGGTGAGTTGCTGGCAACCATCCTTATCTCCTTTATTGTTTTGATCTTCTGCGAGATCACCCCTAAAACCGCCGCCGTTCAGAGTCCTTTACGCTGGGCACGTGCCCTGGTGAGACCTGTGCGCGCTGCCGCCTGGCTGCTGCATCCTTTAGTACGTTCCCTTAGCGTCATTACTTCTTTGTTTGTACGCATGCTAGGCGGACAGATTAAGCATAAAGGCCCATTCGTAACTGAGGAGGAATTGCGTCTCCTGGTGACGGTTGGTGAAGAAGAAGGGGTGCTCGAAGAGGAAGAGACGGAGATGATTCATAGCATCTTCGAGTTTGCCGATACGACCGCACGCGAGGTGATGGTGCCCCGTATTGATATGATCACGCTGGCAAGCGATATGAAAGTGACGGAGGCTGTTGACCTGGCTCTGCAAGGTGGTTTTTCGCGTATTCCAGTCTACGAAGTAGATACAGGGGCCGACGAAATCATTGGGGTGCTCTATACAAAAGACTTGCTGAAACAGTTGCGCGAAGACCATGATAGTGTGCAGATCCGCGATCTCGTGCGCCCGGCGTACTTTGTGCCTGAAACAAAGAAGCTCGACGATCTCCTGCGCGAGATCCGCCATAATCGTGTGCATCTGGTTATTGTTGTTGACGAATATGGCTCCGTTGCGGGCCTTGTCACGATTGAAGATCTGGTTGAAGAGATCATTGGCGATATCAAGGATGAGTACGATCGTGAAGAGAGTTTGTACGAGAAGATCAACGACGATGAGTATATCTTCGATGCTAAAATCAGCATCTACGAGTTTAACGACATGATGGACAAACGCCTGGAAGATTCAGATTATGAAACGTTGGGTGGTTTTGTCTATGCTCAACTCGATAAAATTCCTGTGATTGATGATAAGATAGCATTTGAAGATCTGGTCTTTACGGTACTGGCAACACGTGGGCGACGCATTACGAAGATTCGCGTTCAACGCAAGCATGAGGAGGTCACGCCTCAACTGGAAAGCGGCAAAGCCGATCTTCTGCTGTTGCCTTCACCGATAGAGCGTGCCGGTGATGATCGCTCACAAGACGATCCAGAGCGGGTTCGTTCCAGAGGAGCTTGATATGCCAGCTGTTCCTCCCGTTTTTCCTGCATCGGTTCGTGTTGTTGAGGTTGGACCACGCGATGGCCTACAAAATGAACATGTTCAGGTGCCCACACAACAGAAAATTCAGTTTATCCAGATGTTGGCCGATGCTGGCTTGCCTGCTGTCGAAGCTACATCGTTTGTAAGCCCGCGTGCTATTCCGCAACTGAGCGACGCCACAGCCGTCATGACGAGCCTTGTGCGCCTGCCTACCACAAGCTATCCCGTGCTGGTCCCGAACCTCAAAGGCATGGAGCGTGCTCTTGCATCTGGCGTGCGAGCTATCTCCGTCTTTACCTCCGCCAGTGAAAGTTTTACGCGTCATAACATCAATGCTACGATTGCCGAAAGCCTGGCGAACTTTCGTCCTGTGGTAGAACTGGCAATGCGTGAAAATATCCCGGTGCGTGGATACATCTCAACCGTTTTTGGCTGTCCTTATGAGGGTGATGTTGCACCACAACAGGTGCTTTCGGTCGCTCAAGCGTTGCTAGAGATGGGTATTGAGGAACTGTCGCTGGGGGATACCATCGGGGTCGCAACTCCTGATCAAGTTGTAGATG
>JACDAE010000144.1 GCA_013695595.1 Ktedonobacteraceae bacterium
AACAATGCCTCTGGGCCAGTCCAGAGAAGCGGTTTTTGAGCCTCATGTGGATGGGTTGGGCCAGCATAGATCTTCAAGCGACCCATAATATCCGTACCCAGACGATTGTGCATTACCATACCACGTACAGCATGCTCCAGAGCACGCTCAGGATGTTTTCCCTCCAGTGTCTGACGAAGAGTGATCTTCTTCAAGCCACCAGGGTACTGGGTGTGGTGATAATAGATTTTCTGATCCAGGCGTCGGCCAGTCACCGCGATCTTATCCGCGTTGACAACGATCACAAAATCTCCACAATTGAGATGTGGGGTAAACATTGGTTTATGTTTTCCACGTAAGATCTGCGCGATCTGCGTTGCTACACGACCAAGCACCTGTCCCTCGGCATCGATGACATACCATTTGGGTTGCAGATCAGCGGCCTTGGCGCTATATGTCTTTATCATCGTTCATAACTCCAAACTTCTCAGGATAATCAACCCGTACCAGACACAACCCATGTGATGGGGCAGCTGAACCAGGGTGCGTTTTCTCCGCACGTTGCACGATAACAGCAAAATCATCCAGGTAAAGACGCTTTTGTCCTACCAATAACAGGGTGCCGACCATTCTGCGAACCTGCCCTGTAAGAAAAGCGTCTGCGGTAAAATCACAATAAATGAGTGCATCTTGACGTATGCAACGTGCCTCAATCATCGTACGAATACAATGGTGTGGCCCTGGTTTTGTCGGATTGGTGTCGTCGGGACTATGCCCAAAAGCTCCAAAATCCTTGCGCCCCAGCAAAAGCTGACAGGCCGCATGCATCAGATCGCTATCTAACGCGCGTGGGCAATGATACGTATAGCGAGCATGTAATGCGGTTGGCGCATTATCGTTCCATAACGTATAACGATAGGAGCGGCTCAACGCACTGAAGCGAGAATGAAAGCGTTCATGTACTTCACTTGCCCAACGGACCACGACAGTATTGGGTAGATACGCATTCAGAGCTCGTTGCCAGATCTGAGGTTTCATGTGCGACTGGGTCTTAAAATTTATGACCTGGCCACTCGCATGCACCCCTGCATCGGTACGCCCTGCTCCGTTTACTACGGCAGATTCACCTGATACGCGCGTAATCGCCGCCTCAAGTGTGCCCTGGATCGTCGGCCCATGACTATCAGGTTGGCGTTGAAAGCCATGATAATCAGTGCCATCATACTCAATACCACACGCAATGTTCATCACTACATAATTATACGAGAGCTATCTGCGCAATTTCAGCAGCATCGCCCTTGCGTCGTCCCAGTTTTGTAATGCGTGTATAGCCACCGTGACGATTTGCATAGCGAGGGGCTAATTCGTCAAACAGTTTCTTGACGACCAGCTCATCGGGCAATGCGCTCAGGATGGTACGGCGTGCACGCAGCTCAATGAGCATTGCATGATACGCGGCGTCCAATGCGCGTTCAGCCTCATCTTCATTAGAGAAGATGCGTAGCAGTTCCTCGCGGCGACCTTTCAATTTGTCTTCTAAGAACTTGCGCCCTTTAGGAGTCAAAGGAGCCTTCAGCTGTTGAGCGCGTTCCTCATTTTCATCCACGGTCTTCTTCAGAGAGAAACGTCCACGGCGTGCAAACGCCAGAATTTGATCAGCTTTTTCAGAGTCCGTGACAATGGAAGCCAGGTACTGTCGGGAAGCGGTATGGCCATTCACCGCGGTGCTAATCAGTTTCTCAACTTCGGCACGGATAGCATTTGCGCGTGCTTCCGTGGTTTGTATTCGGTCGTACCGAATCAGGCCTGCCATCATGTTGCGACGCGCAGAACGACGGCGCGGCTCAGGCATGCTCATCCGGTTGCCAGCAATTCGATGCCTCAACTTAGTCCTCCATTTCGTGATCGTCGTCCATATCGGCTCCGACGGCGCTGGTACGCGGATTTGGCAGGAAGTTACGTACGAGTAATCGTTCACGCAATTCCTGTAAACTCTTCTCACCAAAGTTACGTACGCCCAGCAAATCTTCCTCGTTCATCGAAAGCACCTGGCCTACCTTTGTAATGTTACTGCGCTTGAGGCAGTTGTAGGCACGAACGGAGAGATCCAGTTCCTCGATGGGGGTATCATAGATCGTCTTCGGGATGGGCAAGCTGCTCATTGGGGCCTTTTCAGGCTCAGGCAAGGAAGCGCGATAATTGGCAAGCAACGTAAAGTGGCGTACCAGAATGTCTGCGCTCTGACGCAATGCCTCATCCGGCGTTATCGTTCCATCCGTGGTGATATCAAGAACAATTTTATCAAAGTTAGTCATCTGCCCTACACGGGTATGCTCAACGGTATAATTCACCTTTTGCACCGGCGTGTAGATGGCATCGACAGGGATAACCCCTATTGGCTGATCTTCCTTCGAGTCGGCAGGAACATAGCCCCTACCAGTCTCAACGACCAGTTCCATATCGAGGCGGGCATTTTCATTATCAAGGGTAGCGATATGAAGCTCTGGATTGACGATCTCTACCGTACTGGGTGCGAGAATATCCGCCGCCGTTACTTCACGTTCGCCACTCACTTCGAGGCGCATGGACACAGGATGATCCGAAAAGCTGCGCAGGCGCAACCTTTTTACATTGAGTACAATATCGGTTACATCCTCCAGGACATTCGCCACATCCTGAAATTCATGTTGCACGCCTTCAATCCGTATAGAAGTTACTGCGGCACCGGGCAACGATGACAACAAAACACGCCGTAGCGCGGTGCCCAGGGTCATTCCATACCCCGCCTCTAACGGCTCAATATCATAACTCGCATAATTTCCCTGTGTCTTGGTATTTTTAATGCGAGGCAGAGTAATATCTAGCAAGGTTCCAACCTGCCTTTCTTTTTCTACCATTTTCGTTTCAAACGCCTGATTGCCCATCAATCCTAGCAGAACTAGAGGCTAGAGGCTAGAAACAGGGGTAGTCCAAGAGTTCATCGCTCCAGAACGATCTGTTACAGGATCGCACAAGCATAGACCCGGCCCTTTTCCACACATAGCGGCGGGCGTAAACGTAAACGCCCGGCCTCTTCTCATGAGAGGAGGTCAGGCATATATCGGAAAGGTAAACCGATCCGACAGACTAACGCTGATAGTATTCAACCACCATCTGCTCGTCGAAGGGCAATTCAAGATCCCCACGTGAGGGTATCGTTACGACACTGCCAGACAACGCATTGAGATCCAGGCGTAACCAGGCCGGAACCCCTTTTTGAGCAAGAAGCTTTATACGGATCTTGAAGTATTCCAGACCTTTACTGCGCTCACGGACAGAGATAATATCATTAGGTTTTGCAATAAAAGATGGAATATCGGTTTTGCGACCATTGACAGCAAAATGACCATGGTTCACAAGCTGACGAGCCTGCGCCCGTGAATCGGCGAAGCCCAGGCGATACACCAGGTTATCCAGGCGCATCTCCAGAATTTGCAGCAGATTTTCGCTTGTTTTACCAGGGCGACGCGCGGCAGCATCAAAATGACGCACAAACTGGCGTTCCAGAACGCCATATGTCCGCCGTACACGCTGCTTTTCACGCAACTGCTTTGCATAACCAGACTCTTTACGAACACGACCAGCGCCATGTTGTCCAGGGCGACTGCTGTGGCGGTCGAGTGTGCATTTTGTCATGCACTTATCGCCTTTTAAGAAAAGTTTTACACCCTCACGCCTGCACAATTTGCAGACAGGTCCGGTATAACGTGCCATCTAATAAAATCCTCCTCCACGCACAACGTGGTTTGCCACGCTATACTCGACGCCTCTTAGGCGGTCTGCAGCCATTGTGCGGAATAGGTGTAACATCTGTAATCGAAGTGACGGCAAGGCCCGTCTGCTGCAATGAGCGGATTGCGGCCTCACGACCAGAACCAGGCCCCTTGACGTAGACATCGACCTGACGCAAGCCATGATCCATTGCCTTACGAGCCGCAGACTCGGCAGTTACCTGTGCGGCATACGGAGTGCTCTTACGTGAGCCTTTGAAGCCCTGACCGCCAGCGCTACCCCATGAGAGCACATTCCCATTAGGGTCTGTGAGCGTCACGATTGTATTATTAAACGTGGCCTGGATATGGGCCTGACCACGAGGCACCGACTTGCGTTCACGGCGCCTGATCTTACCTGCTGGTTTCTTTTTATCTGCCATGCGTGATAATACCTCCCGGCGTTACTTCTTCGCGGACGCCTTCTTCTTGCCGGCCACTGTTCGTTTTGGACCGCGACGTGTACGAGCATTCGTGCGTGTTCGCTGACCATGCGCTGGAAGGTTGCGGCGATGGCGCATGCCGCGATAACAGCTAATTTCGATCAGCCGCTTGATATTCATATCAACCTCACGACGCAGATCACCCTCGACCTTATGCTCGCGGTCAATCACTTCGCGGAGGCGATTAACTTCTTCTTCGGTCAGATTCTTCACTCGCGTATCTGGATTAATGCGTGTTCTATCAAGGATCTTGCGGCTTGTAGTTAGCCCGATCCCATAAATGTAGCACAGCGAAATCTCCACGCGCTTATCACGTGGAATGTCAACGCCGGCGATTCTAGCCATGTTTTCCTCCAACTCCGGTTTACAGGTCCCAGTAACTCTTTGAGACACGAGACCTGCATCAGCCTATTAGCCCTGTTTCTGTTTATGTTTTGGATCTTTGCTACAGATCACCATTACCACTCGATTGCGGCGGATCACTTTGCAACCATCACAACGCGGTTTCACTGAGGCGCGCACTTTCATGACTTGCCCTCCTCATGCATTGAATACTAGTAAAAAAATTTAAGACAGAGGCTCTGGAAACACGAAGTGTGCCTCCTCTTACCTCATACAGTTTCAAAAAACGCCGATTAGAAGGAAAGGAACAAGAAGGATGTTTCACATCACTTATCATGCTTTCACACGCCATGTGATACGCCCACGCGTCAGATCATAAGGAGATAACACAACTCTCACCTTGTCACCCGGCACGATGCGCACAAAATTCATGCGGATACGCCCTGAGAGAACGGCTAGAACTTCGTGCTGCTCATCAATTTCAACCTTAAACATGGCATTGGGGAGGGCCTCTAAAACTTTACCCTCAACTTCAATTTCATCCTTTTTTGGCATAACATCCTTTCCCTGGCGACGGGACTACTTCTTCTATCTTCTGCCTACGTACTTGCAAGGATACGCATCAGTGGCAGCCTCCACCTATGCGCAAAGTCGTAGTGCAGTTACAAGCATCATCCAACCTATCTATAAAGCCAGATGTTTTATCTTTTTAAGGATTTTATTTCCGTTCAGCTCAAAAAACCGAAGGCTATTTTTCCTTTTAAAAAAGTACAAAAGGGCAGCAGTTGTTACTGCTGCAGCCAACTATGAATTATAGCACACTTTGTTACAAAAGTCGAGAGGGAATTTAGTCCTGTCACTATTACAATGTCAGGATTTCTGCATCGCCCTCGGTAACCGCTATCGTATGTTCAAAGTGCGCCGCATAGGTTCCATCGGCAGATACGCTGGTCCAACCATCTTCCAGATCTCGCGTCTCCTCAGTCCCTATAATCACCATTGGCTCAATAGCAATCACCATTCCGGCCTTTAATCGCAGCATAGAATCGGGATCACTCGTTTCCACATAATTCAGTATCTGTGGATCCTCATGCATACTACGACCAATGCCATGACCACTATAATGACGTACTATAAAGAAGCCCACCTTCTCTACATGTTGTTGTACCGCTCGCGAGATATCTAACAAGCGATTGCCAACACGAGCAGCCGCAATACCACGGTAAAGAGCTTCCTCTGTCACCTTCAATAAACGCCGTGCATCAGCTGATGCAGAACCCACTGAAACAGTAACAGCAGAGTCGGCATGCCAACCCTTGTAACTGGCTGCCAGATCAAGGGTAACAATGTCACCATCGCGAAGGACGCGCTTACCAGGAATACCGTGTACAACTTCCTCGTTTACAGACGTACAAAGCGATGCCGGGTAACCATGATAGCCTAAAGAACTAGATGTAGCGCCAAAACGCTTCAAGACCTCTACAGCTATTGTATCTATATCCCCGGTTGTGATACCAGGAGCGATAGAGCTACGCAGTTCTGCCAGTACTTCCGCCACTATATGACCTGTTTCGCGTATCTTTTCGCGCTCTTCTTTTGATCTTAGAATAGGTGCCATAGTGTATTCTCTCGCAAAAGAGGACATGGATAATCTCGCTGCTGCTACCCCTATCCCCTGATGCGCATTTCATTTAACTTTTTCAGTGATTGCGCGAACCAGATCAGCATGAACCTGATCAATCGCCTGGTTCCCATTTACTTCTATCAGTTTCTGATGCTTACGATAGTAGTCAAGCAACTGAATGGTTTCATTAAAAAAGATGTCCAGTCGTTTTTGTACCGCGTCCCCTCGATCATCGGGGCGTTGATACAAATCACTTCCATCTATATCACATCGACCAGCCACTTTAGGCGGGTTAGTATTCACGTTATACACATGCTGCTGTGCCTTGCAGATATACCGTCCTGATAGTCTGTGCAGTAGTATGTCACGAGGTACCATGAGGTAAACCGCACAATTAACTGCACGAGCTACATCCTGCAATCCGTTATCTAACGCCTGCGCCTGGACTATAGTACGCGGGAAACCATCCAGCAATACTCCACCAACACAATCCGCCTCCACAACTCGCCCCAGAACCATGGGTACAGTGATATCGTTGGGAACCAGATCTCCACGCTCTATAAAGGCTTTGGCCTTCACACCAAGTTCCGTTTGCTCTGATATCTCTTTACGGAATAGATCTCCGCTAGCGACATAACAGATTTTAAGAGCTTGGGCTAGCCTGCGAGACTGCGTTCCCTTTCCGGACCCCTGTGCACCGATCAGGACAATATTCACGTCATTCCTCCAATGGAAGTACGCAGGATAGGCCCTGCTGTACTCCCAAGCGGACGGAGATATTACCAGAAGGGCAATGAAACGCCCGTTTCTACCCTACGAAAGAAAACCCGAATAATTACGCATGACCATTTGCGCTTCAAGTTGCCTGACTGTATCCAGCACCACGCCGACAGCAATCAACACCGATGCCGCACTTAGCAACTGATTACCACCAACGCGGGCAACAAATGGTAGTACAGAAAGAATACCCAAGAATAACGCGCCTGCAAGCGTAACACGGTTCAGAATGTTCGTCAGATACCTATTAGTAGGCTCACCTGGACGATAACCCGGAATAAACGCACCTTGCTTTTGTAAGTTCTCTGGAATGTTCTGTTGTTGCCATACAACATACGCATAAAAGTAGGTAAAAGCGACCACTAATCCGAAGTAGATTAACCAATACCACCACTGCGTTGTATTCACCAGGTAGGTGCCTACCCAGTTAGCTGTATTCTTGAGCCAGGGAGTGCTACTGGTTGCCAGATATTGTGAGATGACAGCCGGAAACAGTAGCATAGACTGTGCAAAGATGAGCGGAATCATACCTGCACTGTTGACCTGAATAGGAATGTAGGTCGTCTGCGCGGAGCCGACAAGCATACCTCGACCAACCATACGCTTGGTCGGATATTGTACAGGTACACGCCGTTGTCCCTGATAGACATACACAATAGCAACAATTGTGATCAGGCCAATTATCAGAAACACTGCAATGCTTACAATGCCACCACCAGTACCACTCCCAGTTGTGGCAGCGACATATCCCTGCTGCACAAATGATGGGAGGCGACTGACAATACCACCAAAGATAATCAATGAGATACCATTACCAATACCATTTTCAGTGATCAACTCACCTAGCCAGACTAGAATCATGGTGCCGCAGGTCAGCGTAATCAGAATAGTAAAGCTCTCCAGCGCATAATTCGGATCGATCAAGCTGAAATTAGTCAACACGCCTTCTTTTTGAAAGAGAGCACATTGTCCGAATGCTTGCAAGAATGCTAGCGGGACAGCAATGATACGCGTGATCTGACTGAACCGTAAACGTCCAGCTTCGCCTTCCGATGCCAGATTTTGCAGCGCCGGGATGATGGGCTGCAAGAGCTGCATTACAATGGTAGCCGTGATATAGGGATAAACCGACATCGCGACAATGGAGAAGTATTGCAGAGAGCCACCGGAAAATACATCCAACAAACCAAGTAATTGGCCAATATTCTGACCCTGGTTTGTGGTAAACAGATTACGTAAAGCTGTTGATTCAGTTGCAGTCAGTGGAATAGGAATATGCGAAAGGACGCGAAAAACCAACAAAATTCCCATTGTGAAAAGAATTTTGTTACGGAGATCGGGAACCGTCCAGATACTACGCAGGCGTTCCCACATAGAATCCTCCTTCTAGAAGCAACAAAAACACGCGTTTCGACTGTACGCTATGCGTAAAAGGCCAGGGAATATTAGACCCTGGCATTTCACTATCCTTGCTGCGTCTCAGCTGTTGTTTTCTCTGTTGTCTTGTCTTCTTTACGTCGCTTGGTTTTTTCGTAGACTCTGGTAGGAATAATCGTAATACTACCACCAGCGGCCTCAATCTTTGCGCGTGCACTCTCGGAAACTTTATGAGCATGCACAGTCAACGCGTGATCAAGCTCGCCATTGCCCAGTACTTTGATCAGCCCTTTCCCTTCGGCGGGTGTCATTAGCCCACCGTTGACCAGGTCTTCGGGTTTTACCTCTGAACCAGCCTCAAACAGGCCCAGATCCAGCACATTAATAATAGTATAGTCTTTGCGGAAAGGTGCAGTACCATTCCCTAGACCACGCACAAATGGTAAACGTTTTGACAGACGTGTCTGACCGCCATTAAATGCGCGATGGACCTTTCCACCAGTACGAGCCTTCTGACCCTTTGTGCCACGACCAGCGGTCTTGCCACGACCAGAACCGTGTCCACGTCCAAGACGTTTTTCGGTTTTATGTGAGCCAGGAGTTGGCCGTAAATCAGAGAGTTTCACTTACCGTCTCCTCTACCTGCACAAGGTGCTTCACCTTATGAATCATACCACGTACAGCAGGCTGATCATTATGCTCAACAGTCTGTTGCATCTTACGCAGTCCCAACGCTTTAATCGTTGCTTTCTGGTCTTTTGGGTAGCCGATAGCGCTCTTCACCCATTTTACACGCAGTTTTGCCATCGTTTCTCTCCTAAATCCTGTGGCCTTAGAAATCCAGACCGACCTCACGAGCGCCTTCAGCAAGCGCAGCGACGCGTCCATGATAAGCATAGCCACCGCGATCAAAGACCACCTGCTTCACACCCTGTTCTTTTGCACGTTGAGCAACGAGCTTACCAACTTCGCGTGCCAGAGCAACCTTGCGATTGCTGGCAATCGCAGCAAGTGCCTCGACCTGGGTTTTAGCAGTACCCTTCTGAGCGGCAGGAAGTACTGTTTTTGGTTGAGCGACTCCGCCCTTTTGCTGCTGTCCACCCTTCGCCTGCGACTTGGGAGCTGCTTTCTCAGCTTTAGCTCCCTTGCCGCGTGCTGGAGTCTCAGTGGCAGCATCGACGGCGGATTCTGAAACCTGGTCAGCGCCTTCAGTTTGTGGCTTTGCTTCCTCGGCTGGCTTAAAGTCGCGCAAATTCTCATCGAGAGAAGAGGCGGAGGCCAGTGTGCGGCCAGTGGTATCATCTATAACCTGTGCATAGATATGGTATCCACTGCGGAATATGTTCAAGCGTGGGCGTGCCTGTGAGCCTATTAAACGGCGTCGCATACGCTGGTGCCGCCGCAGCCGCGCCTTGTTTGAATTAAATTGCTTAATCATAGCATCAACGCGAAAAACAACCTTCGTATACATCTTGTTTTTCGCGATTCCCCTTTCATTATCCGGGATAGACGCTTTGATGAGAGAATAAAGAGAGACGTGGTCGGCACTACGTTTCCCAATTGTACCTCTCACCTACGCGTTACTTCATACCAATACTGATGTTATTTCTTCTTACCGCCAACTTTACCAGCTTTACCAGCCTTACGACGAACCTTCTCACCAGCATAACGAATACCTTTACCCTTGTAAGGTTCAGGTTTACGTATGTGACGAATAGTGGCTGCCACCTGGCCTACCAGTTGCTTATCAATACCACTGACGCTTAACTTTGTTGCCTTAGTCGCTGCATCAACGCCATCAACAGCAAAAGTAATTCCATCAGGAGGCTGCACTTCAACTGGGTGAGAGTAACCTACCTGAATGACCAGGTTGTTGCCAACTTTAGCAGCACGATACCCCACGCCGTGAATTTCTAGCTGCTTGGTATAACCAGTCGTTACACCTACAACCATGTTGTTGATCAGAGTGCGGTACAGGCCATGTTTTGCCCTTTGATCTTTGTCGTCTGAAGGCCGTGTGACAGACAATTGACCATCTTCAAGCTTCAGTGCCAGGTCGGGATCAACCTGATAAGCCAGTTCCCCTTTGGGGCCTTTGACGGTCAAGAAATTTTCTTCGGTCCAGTTCAACTGCACCTTAGCCGGCACTACGATTGGCGTGCGTCCAATACGAGACATGCGTAACCTCCCTCTACCAGACGTAGCAGACGACTTCGCCACCAAGCCCCTGATGATAAGCACTTGTGCCCGTCATCAGACCCTTTGGCGTCGAAAGAATGGCTATCCCCAGACCACCGCGCACACGTGGGATAACGGCTTGCTTTGTGTAGACCCTCAATCCAGGCTTACTGACACGCTTTAGCTGTGTCACAACCGGCTTTTTGTCTACATAACGCAGTGTAAGGCGAATCGTTCCCTGCGGATTATCTTTCAGGATCTCAATATCCTTGATGTATCCCTCTTCTTTCAGCACACGAGCGATTGCCAGCTTCATTTTCGAGGCTGGGATCAGTACGCGAGTATGCCGTGCTGTTGCCGCATTACGAATGCGCGTAAGCATATCCGCAATGGGATCAGTCATATTCATGGAATATCCTCCACAATCATAAAGAATAGAACGAGGTATCGAAGCTGCTTCGACCTATCGTTTTCTTTATGTGTCCTTTTCTCTTCGCGACTACTACCAGCTCGACTTTGTTACGCCGGGCAGTTCTCCTCGCAACGCTCGTTCACGGAAACAAATGCGGCAAAGACCAAACTTACGCATGTAAGCACGAGGTCGGCCACAGATATGACAGCGGTTATGCTGCTGCACCTTATAACGAGGCGTGCGTTTTGACTTCACAATCATTGATGTTTTTGCCATAGTACCCTCCAGCGTTATTTCTTAAAGGGCATGCCCATCAATGAGAGCAGCCTTCGTCCTTCTTCGTCAGTACGTGCCGTTGTAACAACACTTACTTCCATGCCGCGTACTTTGTCAACCTTGTCATAGTCAATCTCAGGGAAGACCAGTTGCTCACGTAAGCCAAGGGTATAATTACCACGGCCATCGAATGCCTCTGCTGATACACCCTGGAAGTCGCGCAAGCGGGGCAATGCAACGTTCATCAGCTTATCAAGAAACTGGAACATGCGATCGCCACGCAACGTTACCATGCAACCAATCTGCATGCCTTCGCGCAGCTTGAAGGCCGCAACCGAACGTTTTGCACGTGTAATGACAGGGCGCTGCCCGGTAATCGTCGCCAGATCAGATACAGCTGCATCCATTGCCTTGGCATTCTGGATGACTTCGCCCATACCAATATTAATGACGACTTTATTGACTGTGGGAACCTGCATCGGATTCTTGTAGTTAAATTCCTTTTGCAGAGTTGACACAATTTCTTGACGGTATTTTTCTTTCAAGCGCGATGTCATCTAACTACTCCTCGTCCGATCCTCAATGATCTTCTCGCACTTCTTGCACACGCGTACCGTACGCACTTTTTGATCCGCTCCAATGGGGCGACGATCATGTCCAACACGTGTTGGTTCGTGACATTCTGTGCACTTCAGCATGACATTCGAGACGTGAATAGGCATTGCCTTCTCAATCACACCCCCTTGCCGTGTCTGGCCTTGCGGACGAATATGTTTCTTGACGACATTCAGGCCTTCAATAATTACTTTATTGACCTGTGGTAGCGCCCGCGAAACCGTCCCTTCCTTCCCTCGATCCTTGCCGGTGATAATCAAAACGGTATCACCCTTTTTGATATTCATCTTTGCAAGGTGGAGAGGCTTCTTTTCTTTCAGTTTTGTTGCCATCTTCTACCTCAGTTAGAGCACTTCAGGCGCAAGTGAGATGATTTTCATAAAATTGCGCTCACGTAATTCGCGGGCCACTGGTCCAAAGATACGTGTTCCACGTGGATTGTTTCCGGCTGCAATAATAACAGCTGCGTTCTCGTCAAAGCGAATATGCGATCCATCAGGTCGCGCATATTCCTTTGAAACACGGACGACAACAGCATTCACAACTTCACCCTTTTTGACCTGGCCATTAGGTGAAGCCTGCTTTACAGAGGCTTTAATGATATCCCCTATTTCAGCGTAACGCTTGGCAGATCCGCTCATCACACGAATACACATAATTTCTTTTGCGCCAGTGTTATCTGCAACCTTCAGACGCGTCTGTGGCTGAATCATTGTTTCTTCTCCCTTATTCTGCCGCGTCTTCGGATGACGTCAGATTAGGATCGACTTCAGCTAACACCTCTTCGACTGGCACGATACCACTGCCACGCTTGATAATCTCAATCAAGGCCCAGCGTTTCAGCTTGCTCAGAGGACGGCTCTCTTCGATACGAACAGTGTCACCGATCTGACAGGCATTCTGCTCATCATGCGCATAAAAACGCTTTGTTTGCTTATAAGTACGCTTATAGATGCGATGCTTTTTCAGTGATTCTACAACGACGACGATCGTTTTATCCATTTTATTGCTAACCACACGCCCGACCTTTTGCACGCGGCGTCCCTTTTTCTGGGGCTCCTCGGTGGCAGGGGTGGCGGCAGTGCTCTGCTGTGTCATTCTTCACTCTCCAACTCTGTTAGACGATGCAGCAACCGTGCAATATCTTTGCGTGTCTGAGCAAACACGCGGTTATTCTTCACTTCACCGCGCTGCTGCTGTAAGCGGAGATTGAACAATTTCAGCCGCAGGTCTTTCAACTCGTTCTGAATTGGACCAACGACAGACATCTCGGCAACTTCTTTACGGCGTTCGTTAAGCTTCGACACTTTCCGCCTCCCCTCGTGTAATAAAACGAGTCCTCACAGGTAGTTTGTGTCCTGCCAGACGTACTGCTTCTTTGGCGATCTCTTCGCTCACGCCACCAATCTCGAAGATAATACGACCAGGCTTGACGACAGCTACCCAGTGATCCACGGCACCTTTACCGCTACCCATACGGGTTTCGGCAGGCTTGGCGGTAATCGGCTTATCAGGAAAGACGCGGATCCAGACTTTACCACCGCGCTTCATGAAACGGGTAAGCGCGATACGAGCAGACTCGATCTGACGCGCTTCCATCCAACAGGCTTCTAGCGCTTGCAATCCGAAATCGCCGAAGGCAAGGGTGCTACCACGCTGAGCCTCACCTTTCATGCGACCGCGATGCTGGCGGCGATATTTTGTACGTGACGGTGCCAGTAACATGGCTTTCTCCCTTTACTCGCTCTGAGCGGCACCAGTATCATTGGTTGGTGCTGCTGGTGGTGGTGGTGCCTGGATTGCAGGGGTAGAATCCACCTGAGCCTGTGGCGCGGGCGTTTGTTCTGGACGTGGCTGGCGGTCGCCTTGTGGACGCGCTGGCCGGTCGCCCTGTGCTCGCGGTGGACGTGGTCCACGCTCTCCTTGTGGTCGGTCTCCTTGCGGACGCGGACCACGGTCCCCCTGAGGACGATCTCCCTGTGGGCGATCACCTTGTGGACGCGGTGGACGATCTCCCTGTGGACGCACTGGTCTGTCGCCTTGTCCCTGTGGACGCGGACCACGGTCCCCTCCTCGCGGTCGGTCTCCTTGCGGACGCAGACCACGATCCCCACGCTCTCCCCCCCTATCATTTCGCTCGCCACCACGACCAGCGCCATCATTACGGCGACGATCATTGCGACGATCTCTGTCTCCACCCTCACGGGTGACTACTGGTTGTGCAATCTCAGTCTGTGCATCAAGCCCCTCACGGCGCTTGCTCGGAAGAATATCTCCAAGATAAATCCAGACCTTGATACCAATAACACCAAAAGTTGTATGCGCTTCAGCACGGTTATAATCGATATTGGCACGCAGAGTCTGCAAAGGAACTTTGCCCTCTACCTCTTTCTCTGTACGCGCAATTTCTGCTCCGCCCAGGCGTCCCGCAACGATTACTTTGATGCCCTTAGCATTGGCACGCATCGACTTTTGTACGGCCTGCTTCATAGCACGACGGAAGGAGACACGACGCTCCAACTGTTCCGCAATGCCACGTGCGACCAGATAGGAATCCAACTCAGGCTGACGAATCTCGATAATGTCCATACGGACACGTTTCTTGGTCTTCGCCTCTAAACGACTCCTGAGTCCTTCTACCTTTTCACCGCTTTTACCAATAACGATACCCGGCTTCGCTGTGTGAATTTTCACAAGAACCTGATTAGCGGCAGCACGCTCAATTTCGATGCGCGATACAGCAGCATTATTTAGCTCTTTATTAATCAACTGACGGATAGCATAATCTTCCGCAAACACATCTTTATAATCACGCTCGGCATACCAACGCGACTGCCAGCCCTTAACGACGCCGAGCCTGAACCCTGTGGGATGTACTTTATGTCCCAAAGTGTCCTCCTTCTTTCGTGACCATTAACGACCGGCGTCGGTCGGATCATCCGAGACAACCACCGTTACATGACAGAAGCGGCGCAAAATACGAGCCGCACGACCATGAGAACGCGGTTTTACACGCTTGATCCGGAACGAGTCATCCGCCACAATATTCAGAATATACAGGTCATCCGGATCGAGATTGTAGTTATTCTCCGCATTTGCCGCAGCCGATGCCACAACCTTACTTACAGGTGTCGCACCCGCCTGGGGCAGGAATTGAAGAATAGCCAGAGCCTCATTTACCCGAAGCCCTTTCACCGCGTTGGTGACCAGACGCATTTTGCGCGGCGGAATGCCAATATTTTTTGCAATAGCCCTGACTTGCATCTCATACCTCTATACTTATTCAGAAACGCCGCTTTCGCGCCTAGTGCTTTCGCACTCATCTGAATGTAATGTAGTACCTCAAACCACTAGCGAACTGAAGTGGTCTTTTCATTCTTACCGCCCGCATGTCCACGGAAGTGTCGTGTCGGGGCAAATTCACCTAATTTATGGCCTACCATGTTCTCAGTAATATAGATCGGCACATGCGTCTTCCCATTATGCACTCCGATAGTCATACCGACCATCTCAGGGAAGATCATGGAGGCTCGTGACCACGTTTTAATCAAACGACGATCGCCACTACGCCTCATGCCCAGTACTTTTTTCCTGAGCGACTCGTGAATGTATGGCCCCTTTTTCCTTGAGCGCGACATTACTTCTTCCTCCTGCCAGCATTGCGCCGTCGAACAATGAACTTATCAGTTCGCTTGTTTCTGCGCGTCTTGTAACCCATCGCAGGCTTGCCCCAGGGTGTCTGTGGCTGACCACCAATTGGCGCACGCCCCTCACCACCACCATGTGGATGGTCGTTCGGGTTCATCGCTGAGCCTCGAACGGTTGGACGGCGACCCATATGACGGGCACGACCGGCTTTACCAATGCTCTGATTTTCATGATCAACGTTGCCAACCTGACCGATGGTTGCCATACAAAGGATATGCACATTTCTTTGCTCACCTGAAGGTAAGCGTAGCAATGCGTAGTTCCCCTCTTTCGCCATCAGCTGCGCACCAACCCCAGCTCCGCGTACCAACTGGCCACCACGACCACGCTGCATTTCTACATTGTGGATCGTTGTGCCCGTTGGAATGTTCTTCATAGGAAGAGCATTGCCTGGCTTAATATCAGCCTCAGGGCCAGCCTCAACATGATCTCCGACCTTCAGTCCGACAGGTGCAAGAATGTAACGCTTTTCACCATCTACATAATGCAACAGTGCGATACGTGCTGAACGGTTTGGATCATACTCTATCGCAGCAACTCTGGCGGGAACGCCCAGCTTATTGCGCTTAAAATCAATGATGCGATATGCACGCTTGGCACCACCACCACGGTGGCGCGTCGTAATTTTTCCCTGGTTGTTACGACCAGCATGCTTGTTCAGTTTCCTGGTCAGAGATTTCTCTGGCCTCGTCTTGGTAATCTCCTCGAATGTCGAAACAGACATGCCGCGACGCCCAGGAGACGTTGGTCGATACTGTCTAGTTGGCATCTCTCAATCCTTACGCCTTCAATGCGTCGATTGTCTGTCCTTCAGCAAGGGTGACAATCGCCTTTTTCCACTCACGGGGCTCAACAGGTCGAGGCGCAGCCCCACGCCGCCGAATCATCTTGGCCTTACCAGGCATACGCATGGTATTGACCGAAAGCACCTTTACTTTGAAAAGCGTCTCAACCGCCCGGCGCACATCGATTTTATTGGCCCTTAACGCTACTTCAAACGTATACTGGTTGTTCTGCTCTTGCAGTCTCACCGATCGCTCGGTGACAATGCCTCGGCGCAGTATCTCTGTGATCTCCACAGTCTTTCCTCCTCGCCTACGCTTCGTCACTATCCGACGCGGTCGATTCTTCTACCTTGTCGTTAGCTTCTTCGTCTGGCACTACCGCATCGGCTGTTCCCGACACTTCAGCAATCTTGAGGCTCGCCTCCTCTGCACTTATGCCTTCACCAAAGACCATCTCAATCCAGCGCACAGTCTGGACCGGCATAACTACATAATCATGCTTTAGCAGCTCTATGACATTGATTGAGGAGACATGTTGCACTTTGGCCATGGGTACATTACGCGCCGAGAGCACAACATTTTCGTCACGCTGTGGCAACATCATAAGCACACGTTTGCCCTCATCCGTTGGCAATTTACCCAACAGAGTTAACATATCTCGTGTGCGTGGTGTCTCCATCGTAAGATCATTCACGACTATCAGGCTGGCATTTGCAACCTTGTCTGATAATGCTGAACGGATCGCGAGACGACGCATCTTCTTAGGTACATCGTGATGATATGTATGAGGCCGAGGGCCAAATGCTATCCCACCATGACGAAACTGAGGCGCACGCGTACTACCTTGACGAGCACGACCAGTTCCTTTTTGTTTATACGGTTTTCTACCGCCACCCGATACTTCACTGCGAGTCTTGGTTGAAGCATTACCCTGACGGCGATTCACCAGTTGCGCGGTGACAACCTGGTGCAGAACCGACACGTTAGGAGTAACTCCGAACACCTGCTCGCTCAGTTCGAGCTGATCAATGGCCTCACCGGCCATGTTATACACTGTAGTCGAGGGCATTTCGGTTACCTCATCACATGCTTCTTAATCGTGAGCAAGCTACCATTGGCACCAGGGACTGAACCCTTGACAACCAGTAGATTACGCTCAGGATCAGCTTGAATCACTTGCAGTTTCTTTGCCGTCACGCGCTCATTTCCCATCTGACCAGCCATACGTGTGCCTTTGAGAACACGACCTGGCGTCGTACCAGAACCAATAGAACCTGGGGCACGGTGACGATCTGACTGACCATGCGTCTTCGGACCACCAGCAAAACCGTGGCGTTTGACTCCACCCTGGAAGCCTTTACCTTTAGAGATACCAACGATATCAACGGCTTCGCCATCTTTAAACAGACCAACATCAAAGCTCGCACCCAGTTCCATTTTCTCTGGGGTTGTGCCTTGCTGCAAGCCTACTTCTCGCAGTACCTTGAATGGCCCGACTTCGGGTCCAGGACGACGCTGACGATTTTCCTGTACCTTGAGCAACTTCCGAATCTGCTTGTCTGGCTTCTCCGTTGTCTCTGTCGCTACAGTTTCTTCAGTTACTTCGCCTTCTGTCTTCGTCTTACCCTTTTGCTCCTGCTGATGCGTTTGTAAACGCTTGCGCTGAGCCTTGAGCAATGGCAGACGGTGACCCAGATGTCCTAGTTCTGGACGAGTCGCATGTTTCATAGTGGTCTGCTCAAAACCAATCTGGACGGCTTCGTAGCCATCATGGGCGGCAGTTTTGATCTGTGTCACAACACAAGGGCCAGCCTCTATTACAGTAACCGGAATGGCTATCCCATTAGGCCCAAACACCTGTGTCATGCCAACTTTCCTGCCCAACAATGCATTCAGCATATCTTTTCCTCTCCTCACTGTAGACGGGTTTATAAATCACAGATTTATAAAGCGCGCCTCTACAGTTTGATCTCAATATCCACGCCTGCGGGCAGATTCAAACGTGTGAGAGCCTCAACAGTCTTATTCGTCGGATCGATGATATCAATCAAGCGTTTATGGGTCCGGATCTCGAATTGTTCGCGAGCATCCTTGTCGATGAACGGTGATCGCATCACTGTATACTTATCGATCTCGGTGGGCAATGGTATCGGCCCTGAGACGCGGGCTCCTGTCTGCTGCGCTGTATCCACAATCTGCATCGCCGACTGATCAAGAATACGATGATCGTATGCCTTCAAGCGAATGCGGATACGCTGTTTCGTTCCCGTAGCCATATCTTTTACTCCCAAACGGATTTTGCAGAGGCCAGAAGTTGATTTACAACTCCTGGCCTCTTAGATCCTCTTAGCTGATCACTTTCGTGCAGACGCCTGCGCCAACCGTTCGTCCACCCTCACGAATGGCGAACCGGACGCCTTCTTCCATTGCCACGGGCTGAATTAATTCGAC
>JACDAE010000718.1 GCA_013695595.1 Ktedonobacteraceae bacterium
TTCGCGGTGATTTCCCGTGGAGGCGTGTTCCTGGTTACATCATTGCCCAACTCGTGGGATCCTCCCTGGCGTGTCTGCTCTTGTTAGTATTGTTCGGCCAGAAAGGAATGCTTGGCGCTACTGAGCCGGGACCAGGTATTAGCGACTGGCAGGCCGTGATTATGGAGTTTGTCCTGACTGTTGGCCTCGTCAGCACGATCCTGGGGACGGCCTCCCGCGCACAGAACCTCGGGCCGATCTCAGCGTTTGGTGTTGGTGCATATATTATTCTGGCGGGACTCTGGGCAAGCCCAATCAGTGGGGCATCGATGAATCCAGCACGCTCATTTGGTCCAGATCTGATGCTCCTTAACTTCTCCCACTGCTGGGTGTATGTCGTGGGTCCAATGGTGGGTGGGCTATTCGCTGTAGGCATCGCCTACATCTTGCGGGGTCGTGGGACCGGGATCTTGGCCGCACAGGGAAGATTACAGGAGATTCTTGCTGAAAACACGGATCAGCCTGATGAATGAGCTGAAACTGTGCGTACAGATGAGGAAAGGGAGATAGTAAGTATACCTCCCTATGCATCTCAATGTGCGGTTTCTTGTACTACCTTTTTTTGTTAAGCCTGATACATCTATTACTTTTGCTTATTCCCTTCCGCAAGGGCTATTCCACACATGCTCTAACTGCTATAATAGGTGTCACAGTCAGGGCGAGATACGCGCTCTCAAAAAAAGAAGAAAGTATCAGGGAGGCCACAGGTGGCATGAATGTTGTGCATGAATCACTGTTTGCTCCAGGCGGGAAACGCGAAATAGGAGCTGGTTTTCATAATATTGGTAGTGGCGTGTTGCGTGCTTCGAATAAAAAGATGGTGGAGAAGTTAGAAGCTCATTATGGCGAACGCTGCGGTCATATGCCGCTTGACGCCCACAAATTACGCGTGTTAGTGGATGTGCCTACACCCGCCATTGAAGCGCAGGTTGCCTATCTCAGTCAGCTTTTTGGCAAAGAGATCAGGGCGGTGACGTTTGAGGCTCTGCATAGAGAGCATGGAGCCAATGAGTGTCCACTGGTGGTTCCTTATATAAATGCGCCTGAGACAGCACAACGTATCCAGGCCATGGGTGAGGCCGAGCCGTGGGGTCTGCCTGCACAGATGGTGCATATCATCAAAAATAAAGCCGATTTCTACCAACTGGCCGATGAACTGGACTTACAAGGATTTCGTACGCCGGACTATACCATTTCAACGATCGATATGCTGCACACTGATGCCTGGAAATTTCTTGCCCGGATTGAGGATATCTATAGCGAGGCTGGCGTCTCTGCAACCTATCCGCTGGGACTCGTCTTGCGCACCGCCGAATCCGATGGGAACTATGGAAGCAGTTTGTTGTATAGCCGGGGAGGCTCTATTCTGCTCCTGCAGGACGGCGATGCAGCTAGTATTCAACGCTACCAGGATTGGAACGATGCGCTGCTCGCAGCCCAACAGAATCTCCTGGCAACGATGAATCTGCAAAAAGAGACGCGGGTCGTGATCAGCCGCTTTGTTGATATGGCCGATTCTCCTGGCCTCTCGCTTGTTTTGCTCAATGGGTATACGGAGTCGTTGCGCTGGAATGGGCAGTTGCAGGGACCAGATAGTAAAGCATGCGTTGGCACCAGTACCTATATCCCTAAAAATGCCTACCTGCGCGACCTGCAACTGCGCTACGAAGATCAGACGGCGGACTTCTTTACCTCGTTTCTCAAGCAAACGGCAACGAAGTGTGGCATCAACTTTGCAACGATCCGTGGTGTCGCCAACATCGATGTCATCCTGTCCAGCGAGATGGAACTGGACCTGCAACGCAGGCGCAAGCAGCAACCAGTTCAATATCTCGCCGAGTGCAATCCGCGCTGGACGAACTATACCGACGCCATCATGACCATTATTGGCGTCAATCGGAAAGAGCCAACAGTACATAATATGCGCACGGTGATACAAGAGGGCATCTTCACCATCGACAAATCGTATCTTCCCACGCATGTTGATCCTGCCCTTGTGCGTGAATATGTCTATAAGGTCGACGATGTGCTGAAGCAGGATGGGACCCGCATCATTTGCCGAATGACGAAGAATCCCATGGGCCTCATTTTTGCTGGAGACGTGCAGAAGGCCCAGCAAGAATTTGATAGCATCTTTGCGCTATTGGCCCAGCAAAAGTAAGCATTTCATCTGTAGGGAAAGAGCCCCTCGTGAAGCAAGTTTTCGCTCACTTCGGGGCCGTAGGCATCAGCGGTATCAATAAAGTTCACCCCAAGTTCCGGCAACCGTTTCAGTATGCGTATCATAGCCTCACGATCGTCGGGTTTCCCCCAGACGCCTCTACCCATGATGCGCATCGCCCCATATCCAAGGCGATTGACCGTCAAGTCTCCACCTATCTTGAACTGCCCACTGGCCGCTGCATTGCTATTGCTCATATTCTGCATCCTTTTTTCTATGATCGATAAACTATCCTTCTTCCTCGAAGTCTACAGTATAGAGCGTGCTCTAAGTCAAGTGGTAAATCTATGCATCCTTGATACTACCTGATTTGCACGGTAGGGAACGTGCTATTTAGATCTTCCCCTGAAAATTTCCTATATTCATACGTCTGGATAATACTCTTGACTTAGAGTGTACTCTAAGGTATATAGTTTGTAGTGAGATCCAACGAAAACCAAATGCCTCTATTTTTGCATCATAAGGGGACATCTATGGAAAAGCTATACGTGAGAGAAGAACTGTTGACGATACAGCAAATGGCGCAGGTGAGTGGACTGAGCGCCCATACTTTGCGCTACTACGAACGCGCTGGCTTGATGAAGCAACATGTCGGACGTGATGATGCCAATGGCTATCGTTACTATACCCAGGAAGATGTGAACTGGATCGAGTTTATTAAGCGCCTGCGTGCAACGGGCATGCCTATTCGCGATATACAGCGCTATGCGGACCTCTTAGGGCAGGGCGATCATACCGTCTCTGCACGCATGCAACTACTGAAACAGCATCGTCAACGAGTTGAAGAACATCTCCATGAAGTGGAGTTGCACCTTTCCTCCATCAACAAAAAAATCACCTATTACGAGCAGCAATATGCCCAACAGGAGGTAGGTCTGGGATCGCTGTAAAGGTCATGGAGCATTCCCGACGATATATCTGTCATACAGACACGGTTACAGGTAAGTGTCCCTGAGCCTGTTTCTCGCCGAATATCACGCGTACAGCCGCGAGTAGGGCCGGGCGCGTATATTCGTATGTGGCAAGATAGGTACGTAATTGTGGATAGGCCGCCAGATCATAGGGGTTGCGTACGGCGATGCCTATGACGCGGCGTCCATTGTCCACGAGAAAACGTACAATGCCAGCCTGCCCCTCATCCAGGTGCGCATTTGCCGTCGCCACGATGAAAATATCGCGCTCATGCGTTTTCTCCAGGATGCCCTGATAATCCTCTTTAGAGGTAACTGGTAGCAGGGTCACCGCACTATGAT
>JACDAE010000720.1 GCA_013695595.1 Ktedonobacteraceae bacterium
AGTGAGGAAAAGCGCGAGCGTTGTATTAAACAAGTATGGTGTAAGAACGCCAAAACCAGAGCCGATGAGTAAAAAAGCAACGGACATCAATAATGTAAAGCGCGTCCGTTTCTTGACGTAAAGGGTCAGGTAATGAAGAGAACCAATGAGGCCGATGGTGGTACGCGTAATATTGAGTGCTGCTGGTATATATTGGTTTGGGAACTGAGGCATGATTGGCGTCAACAATGTCTGCACAAAATAAAGCCCCGTAAGAATAATGAGCCAGCGTTTGATAGTAGCTATCTGCTCCTGGGAACTTACCCATGACCCTAAAACCAGAAATAGCGCACCTAGAATTGTGCCAAGGTACCATGATAAATGCGCATTCCAGGAGATGAGATGAATGTCCTGTAGATATCCCACAATGACAGAAATACCAATATCTGCCATAGATAATCCTATAACAAACAATGAATCACTTTTCGAGAGTCTATATACATAGAATGCGCGTGTGGCAAGAACAAAACAAACAATACCTAGTACAAGAAAGGTTGTATTTGCTAACCATTGATTGTTCATAATACCTCAAACATCCTCATTCTTACTATCGCTCAAAGATACAATGAGCGGTACATTCTCACTATTTAGCCGAAATAGCGAACAGACACAATTAGTGTGCGCCAGGCTAGCTGGAAGCATCCTGAGTTTCCCTGGAAAATGTGGGAGTTTCCACTATCTTTCCGTTCACTTCGCGTACGTTGATATAGCTATTTAAAACAAGGGTCTGTAACAATTCCCAAAAAACTTTCTGTTCTACC
This sequence comes from Ktedonobacteraceae bacterium, assembly GCA_013695595.1. GTDB lineage: Bacteria > Chloroflexota > Ktedonobacteria > Ktedonobacterales > Ktedonobacteraceae > JACDAE01. Next base: position 801 of record JACDAE010000720.1, read on the forward strand.
CGCATTAACAACTGCAATTCCTGAATATTCTTCTTGCCATCTATAAGATCATAAAGCTGTCGGCTCCTCCTCTCTGGTATTACAACAGCATGCGAAAAAGGATTTTCTCCCTGCTCTATCTTTGTAGTCTGAATGCGCTCAGGAATAAGAGGTGCAATATCTAACTGAATAGTGCCTCCTGGTTTTTCAGATTCCGTGGAGAGGAGGCCGTGGCTTATTGCAATACGAAGCGCTTGCTCTATGAGAAAACTGACCGCGCGTGCGTGGGCTGGTTGCAATGGTGCCTGGGTAAAAAAGGAAAATAGGACCTGAAGAGGCGTCGGAACTTCCTCTCCCTCAGGCTCTTTTTGTGTCAGAGGCAGAAATACGCCTTTGCTTAGAAAATACGCCGTCCAATACAAGCAATCCTGCTGTGCAAAAATAGTAGCCTGATAGCGTGAAAAAGTACTGACCACGGGAACAGACAAAATACCTCGCCGCTCCCGCAACATACGTTCAACAAAAACCTTTACCTCAACACTCTCAAGTATATTTATAGCCTGAGAGGAATGTCGGCTACTGCTTGCTCGCAATTTCCTACGCACGCTCCCTGTACGAGAAGCTTGCACAGCCCAGATCTGTACGGAAAGCATATTAAAATGCTCTACCATAGTAGCAGCCAACCAAGCAAAAAGGTCATCGATGTGATGCATACTTGTAATAAGTTGCAAAAGCTGAGACACGATGACTATTGGTCGTGTACTCTTATTAGAAGAAAATTCTTCCATAGGGTCCTTCTATATGTGCAATAACGGCTACTCTTTATTATCACCAACCATGTTCTTATTGTTCGGTTGATCGTTTGCTTTAGTGCAGAGTATAACACAATCAGGCATCATTGATCTATAGGGAGTACAAAAGAGCAACTATTCTATTGTCGCACAAGAACCAGCCATATTTCCAAGAACTAATCAACATGGGAAATCCAGATCTCTCGTGTATTTCCATTTGACCTCTTCAGGCTTGAGAGATATACGTTATCTACTGGATGTAGCTAAAACTACTATTTCTTCTCGAACCGATGGAAGGCACTGAAATGCTGGGGGGTACTGAAAGTCAGTACTACACCGACAAAGGCCAGGGGACCCTATCATACCAGATAGCCTGATGTGCAATAATAGAAGAAGCTGCGCTCCATGCCTGATCATGCGTGCCCATAGGGGCATATGTCTGACCATGATGATACTCGGCAAACTCCCACTGCCGACCTTCACGCCCCTGCATATTTGCTGCATTGAGTGCGTTTAGCAGATGTATAGCGCGTTCTTTTTGCTGATGCTGTGCCAACCCTGCCGCGTAGAGACCCGTGAGCATCGGCCACAACCCTCCATTATGATAGAAGTATGGCTGATTCTTGATCTGCTCATAAAGATGATTTGCTTCGAGGGCTGCCCATTGAGGATCGCCCGGCTTGATCACAGGCCAGAAGGCTGGGAGAAGAGGGCTACCAACCTGTTCCTCCAGACCATACACATACGCTTCTGCTTGCTGCTGTTGTTGAGTATCTCCCAAATTTGTAATAGCTGCCAGCGCATGAGCCATCCCATCAAAATAAGAGACATAGCCAGCGGGCGAAAATGCGGGCAGCCAGTGTTGTGGCTGCCCATGCTGCACCTGATCACGATACGCGAGAGAATGATAAACGAGAGGATCGTCGACGAGCGTTTCGCGCGGCCAATAGTTTACCTCTAGCATACGTCGCAGCACGACCGCCTCTTTTTGCCATTCTTTATTGGTAAACACCTGACCGGCACTACGCAGGGCCATTTCGTAGAGCAACAGGTCAGAGAGCACATACCCTTGCTGCACATATTCATCGGCCCAATTCCCCGATAGAGGTGTGTAAAGAAAGCCGCGATCGTTGTATTCCCAGCACTCAATCAAGTAGAGGGCACGTTCAACGCTGAGCAAGAAGCGTACTTTCTGCGAGGAACGCCTGGTATGGTTCAATAAAGCGCAGACGCCGATGACATACCATAGTGCTGCATCGACACGACCAGCGAGGCGACCATAACTCACTTCTTTGCCATCAATAGAGACATTGCTGGGAATCTCACCATGTTTGCCCTGGTTCATCGCAATGGTGCTCAAAGTATCGTCGAAGGCCTTTATCAGATCTTTCTCGCCGCTGGCCAGCGCGGCCAGGCCAGTAATGACCCCATCGCGTGCCCAGACGCGAGCATAATTATCGACGTTGATGGGTGATGCCACAAAACCTGCTGGTGTGCGACAGCGATGTATCAATCCAAGCGATTGCTGATAGGCCGCGCTATCTTCCGTTATTTCATCTTCTACGTTCATAACACTATACTTCTTTCTACCATAAATATCGTCAACACAACCGCTACGCCTGGGTGAAAAACGCCTCGATCTCCTGAATTTCTGATGCGCTCAATCTGAAATCTGCGGCCCCAATCACCTGATCAAGCTGTGATGGACGGCGGCTCCCCACAATGGCGGCGGTCACGGCGGGATTATTGAGCGTCCAGGCGATAGCTACCTCGCCGGGCGTTTTATCGTGGCGTTTGCCGATATCGTGAAGGAGGGTCACCAGGGCCATATTACGCGAAAGCAATGGCTCACGGAATTGTGCATTTTTGGCACGCCAGTCGTTGTCGGGCAGGCTCAAAATACGCTCAGGCGTCATAGCGCCCGTTAAAAGGCCTGAGCCCATGGGAGAATAGGCGATCACACCGATATGCTGCTGCTGGCAGAAGGGCAAAATCTCTTCTTCGACTTCACGCCTGACAAGCGAATAGGGCGGCTGTAGTGAACTGACTGGAGCGATCTCCTGAATACGGCGCAACTGGCTCACATCAAAGTTTGAAACCCCAATATAACGCACTTTGCCAGCCTTCTTCAATTCCGCCATTGTGCGCCAACCTTCTTCAATATCTTCATCGGGAACCGGCCAGTGAATCTGATAGAGGTCGATGACATCAACTTGCAAGCGGCGCAGACTGTCCTCGACTTCCTGACGAATAGAATCCGCTTTGAGTACGCCTCCAAGTTTGCCATCCGGCCCAATTTTGCGCGAACATTTTGTAAAAATATAGGGGCGATCCGAGCGTCCTTTTAAAGCCTTCCCCACAATTTCTTCGGCATGTCCCAGTCCATACACGGCTGCGGTATCGAGCCAGTTGAGGCCAAGGTCGATGGCATGGTGAACGGCGCCAATAGAATCGTTATCATCCTGTGCTCCCCACGAAGCCGCCCAACCTGGACCACCAATCGCCCAGGTGCCAAGGCCAATTGAGGTGATGTGCATGTCTGTGTCGCCGAGTTTTCGTGTCTGCATGATAGCTCCTTTATCACTATTGTGGTTTTTCTCATCTTATCTTATCACGGGAATCCATCAGCAAGTGAGACATACTGTAACAGTCCGTTAGCTAGCAACGTTGACACCTTCTTTTCTACATAGGTAGAATAGGATAGCTACAGTGAAACGACGTAGTTTCCTTATGTCCTACGTCCTATCAACAAGAAGAGGCGTACATTATAATGAAAATCTTTGTCTGCATAAAACAGGTGCCCGATCCGAACACTACCGTGAGCAAGCTCGACCCGGCGACAAAACGCCTGGTACGTACCGGCGTTTCACTGGTACTCGATCCAGGCGATGAAAGCACTATTTCAGCAGCCATCAAGCTGCGCGATACCCTTGGCAATAGCGAAGTGGTCGCCGTGAGTATGGGTCCGGAAAAGGCGCAAGAAGGCATGCGTCGCGCCCTGGCAATGGGTGCTGATCGCGCTATCCTGGTCACCGATCCTGCCCTGGCGGGCTCCGATGCCATCAGCACAGCACGCGTCCTGGCGGCGGTCCTGAAAAAGGAAAGCGCAGACCTGATCTTTTGCTCCACCGAGAGTACCGATGGCTACACTGGCATGGTCCCCGGTGGTATCGCGGAGTTCCTCAATCTGCCCCAACTCACATTCGCACGCGAAATCAAGGTGGAAAGCTCCAAAGCCGTGATCAAACGCGTCACCCCTACCGGCTATAAAACGGTTGAAGCCGCCCTGCCCGCACTCGTTACCATCGCCAGCGGCTCATTCGAGGCTATCTATCCGACCATGAAAGGGATCATGGGGGCCAAAAAGAAGTCGTTCAGTCAGCTCAAACTGGCCGATCTCGCTATCGATGCGGCCCAGGTTGGCGAAGCTGGCGCACGCGAACGCGTCTTGACTATCGGAAGTGCAGAGGCTCGTGCCGCTGGACAAATCGTTAAAGACGATGGCAACGCCGCTCAACATATCGCTGACTTTTTACAAAAGCAAAAACTGATTTAACACCATAAAAGGCATTTTAATACGTTTTGAAAAATTGATGTGAATATCAGGCCGGGATACCAATTATTGTAGGGAAGCCATTTATTATTCCGTGGGGTATCAACAGACCCTTAGAATGTGATGGTATCTCACGGAATAATAAATGGCTTCCCTGCAATAATCGTCGTTTGGCACACATCTTGAGTATACATAAAAGAGGGAATTCCATGACAAAGACAATCTGGGTACTGGTTGAGATGGAAAACGGGCAGGCCGTTCGCTCATCCCTGGAAGTACTGGGAAAAGCTGCCACACTGGGACGTGCGGAAGCAATCGTGATCGGTGCAGCGGCCAATGAAGTTGCTCCAACTCTGGGAACTTATGGCGCGGAGAAAGTCTATGTTCACGCCGACGCCACCTACGATACATACCTCACCTTGCCAGCAGTCGACACACTTAGCAGCCTGTTGAAACAACACACGCCTGATCTACTACTGATGGCAACAACCTACGATCTGCGCGACATCGCTGCACGCTTGAATGTACGTAACAATCTAGGCCTGATCACCGACGCGACCGATCTGGCCTTTGCCGACGATCAGTTGATGGTTACAGTGCCCTGGGGCGGCGAAACAGTCGTTACCGCAACACATCCACAGTCGGGTACAGGCGTCGTCTTGACACGACCCAAGGCATTTGGATTGGAACACTACGAGGGCCGTACAGCAGAGATTGAGCAAGTAAGTGCCTCATTTAGTGCTGAAGCCCAGAGTATTAAGGTGCTTGAGACCGTTGCGGTTGCCAGCGAGGGACCGGCTCTAGAAGATGCTGCCGTGATCGTTAGCGGTGGACGCGGCTTAGGCAAAGCCGAGAACTTCCAACTGGTAGAAGACCTTGCGAAGGCTCTGGGCGGCGCTCCAGGCGCGACACGTGCCATCGTTGATGCTGGCTGGTTGCCATATAGTTATCAGGTCGGGCAAACGGGCAAGACGGTCAAGCCAACGCTGTATATCGCCTGTGGCATCAGCGGAGCCATTCAGCACATCGCGGGTATGAAGGGTTCCAAATATATTATCGCAATCAACAAAGATGAGCAGGCACCCATCTTCTCGTTTGCCGATTATGGGATCGTGGGCGATGCGCTCACCATCCTGCCGAAACTCACTGAAGAAGTGAAACGGCGTAAAGCATAAACAAAATTTGCAGGGCTTATAAATCGCGCCCGTACTCGTTGGCGTGTACCTATAAAGCGTGGCGAATCGGTACGGGCGCGATTTATAAGCCCTGCAGAAAATTGGGTTGGTCTCGCACCAACCCCTGTATAGACGGAGGTTACTATGGCACCCCCTGTCATTCGTCCAACGGTGGGCTGGATCGACACGACGCTCTTTATCCTTCTTTTTCTAGGCTCACTCGTTCTTTTCGGCCTCCGTGCGGGTCAACTGGTCACCCTGCTGGCAAAAGCGCGTCCTGAAAACCGCACCGATCACATCGATGATCGCATCGGTGAGTTCTTTCAGAATGTGCTTGGTCAGAAAGGTGTGCTGCGCGATCCCCTTCCAGGCATTGCACACTTTTTCACCTTCTGGGGCTTCATCGTGATCCAGTTCGGGCTATTGAATCTGATCCTTGGTGCCTTCAACGGTACTCTGCCCCTGATCGGCGCTAATCGGGTATTTGCTGTTATCCTGGATGTGCTTGTTATCCTGGTCTTTTTTGCCCTGATCGTCTTCGCCATCCGGCGCGGCCTCGTGCGCCCCAAACAGCTCAACAGCTTGCTACACGGCCCCTGGGACGGCTTTATCATCCTGGGCCTGATCCTGCTGGTTATCCTTACTCTAGCACTCGTTGAGGGCTTTGAGTTTGCCGCCAGCAATGGGACGGCCTGGACGCCCATCGGCTCAGTTATCGGCCCCTGGTTCAGTGTGGCCGGTACCGCAAACGACATTGTCGCGTACCGCTTCATGTGGTGGCTACATATCGCCGTGGTGCTCTCCTTCTTGATCTATCTGCCACGTTCAAAACACCTGCACCTGATGGCGACACCCTTCAATATCTTCTTCCGCAGCTACAAACCCAAGGGTGCACTCCCACTGCTGGAGAACATTGAAGAGCGCGACGACTATGGCGTCTCCAAAGTCGAGCAGTTCACCTGGAAACAGCTCCTCGATGGATACGCCTGCACCGAATGTGGCCGCTGCAATACCGTCTGTCCGGCCAGCAATACGGGCAAACCACTCTTCCCGAAAGAGATCATCCTGGGCGTGAAGGAGGCTCTCTTCGTCAACAGTGCCGCAGTATTGGGCGAAGACTCTCTCTATAGCAAACTTGGTATTGCGGGAATTAAAGCCGACAAGACGAAAGAAGAGAAAGAAGCCCACCACGAACCCATGGTTGGCGGCATCATCTCCACCGATGCTCTATGGTCCTGCACGACCTGCATGGCCTGCATGGAGATCTGTCCCGTCGCCATTGAGCATGTGCCCAAAATCGTAGATATGCGCCGCTCACTCGTGATGGAAGAGAGCGAATTCCCCGCCGAAGTCACGTCTCTTTTCAATAACATCGAGCGCAACGGTAATCCCTGGGAGATCAGCAACGATAAACGCGCCGAATGGGCCGCTGGCATGGATATTCCGTTGCTGGCCGAAAATCCTGACGCCGAGGTGCTGTATTGGGTTGGTTGCATGGGATCGTTTGACCAGCGCAACAAGCAAGTTGCGACCTCGGTAGCAAAGATCCTGAAGGTAGCAAAGGTCGACTTCGCCATTCTTGGTCCCGAAGAGACCTGTACAGGTGATCCAGCTCGACGTATCGGAAATGAGTATCTGTGGCAGGTGCAGGCTCAGCAAAATATCGAGACGCTCAACGGCTATGGTTTCAATAGCGCTGAACAAAGCAATGGGCATACCAGCGGTACAGCGGTCGCTAGCAAGACACGCACAATTATTACCGCCTGTCCACACTGTTTCAATACCATCAAGAACGAATACCCACAACTTGGTGGCAATTATGAAGTGGTGCACCATAGCGTCTTCATCGATACGTTGCGCGAGAATGGCAAGCTCAATCTGCCCGAAGGCTTCGACGAGCGCACGTTCACGTATCACGATCCCTGCTACATCGGTCGCTACAACGACGTGTACGACGAGCCCAGGCGCGTCCTCACGGTCATCAGTAGCAACGGTATCAACGAGATGGGACGCAATCGCAACAAGAGCTTCTGCTGCGGTGGTGGTGGTGGACGCGCCTGGATGGAGGAGAAGATCGGCTCACGCATCAACCAGAATCGTGTCAACGAAGCTCTGGAGACCAAAGCCGAGGTCCTAGCTGCCGCCTGCCCCTTCTGCATTACCATGTTTGAAGATGGCGTCAAAGGCGTCGAGGCCGAAGACAAAATAAAAATCGAGGATATCTCCGAGATTATTGTACGCGCAATTGAAACGAAATAAGACAATTTTCGCGATTAAAGGGTAGGGAAGCCATTCATTACTCCGTGATGGGCAACGCGCGATTGGAGCAATAATCCTCCGGAGTAATGAATGGCTTCCCTACCCTTTAATCATATATACTATGACTATAAGATATTCACCCTTCTTCGGAAACAAGACCACGTGTGTTAGAATGTATCACGTTAAGAAGTTCTGCCGTATAAAAAGAAATACATCATCAAATAATAAGGTGGGGTAAATGTCTACTTTTCTATGGACCGAGGTTGGGGTAACCTTTATTTTGCTGCTGGGAAATGGCTTCTTTGCTGCAGCCGAGATCGCGATCGTTTCGGCACGCCGCGGCCGTTTGCAGCAAATGATCGATAATGGGCAAAAGAGTGCGCGACAGGCGCTTGATCTGGCCGAAAATCCCGATCGCTTTCTGGCTACCGTGCAGGTAGGGATGACCTTCATTAATACGCTTGCGGCTGCATTCAGTGGGGCCAGCTTGAGCGAACCATTAACGACCCTTTTTTCACAGGTTCCTATCTTCAAACCCTACGCCCCCACTCTTGCCTTAGTTAGTGTAGTTATACTCGTCGCTTATTTTTCACTCATTGTCGGCGAACTGGTCCCCAAACGACTCGGCCTGCAATCAGCGGAAAGCCTGGCAACCCGTACAGCACCTTTTATGAATGGTTTATCTATCGCGCTGAAGCCAGTGATCAGGTTTCTGAACTTTTCTACTGCTGTCGTCTTACGCCTGATCGGGCAAGGCAAAGCCCGCAAATCTTCTGTGACAGAGGAGGATATCGTCTATCTGGCACGCGAAGGCGCGGTAAGCGGCACGGTTGAGAGCGAGGAAGAAGAATTTATTAACCGCGTCTTTCGTTTTACCGATCGCACGGTTGGTGATGTAATGCAACCACGCACGGATATCGTAGCTATAGAACTGGGAACCCCTTTGCTAGAGGTCATCGAGACCCTCAGAATATCTGGTTTTACCCGACTTCCGCTCTATGAAGATTCGCTCGATAATATTATCGGCGTCCTGTATGCTAAGGACCTGTTGCTCACACAAATCAAAAACGAAGATGGAGATCTCAAGAAGCTGGTACGGCCTCCCTTCTTTGTCACCGCCTATCAGCACGTTGATGACCTGCTAACGATATTCCGTAGCCGGGGCATTCATATGGCTATCGTTATCGATGAATACAGCCAGGTGGTTGGCCTGCTCACGCTAGAGGATGTGTTAGAGGAACTCGTGGGTGAAATTCAGGATGAATACGACGAACCTGAACATAATGCATTTGTGCCACGCGCCGATGGTAGCTGGCTCGTCGATGCTATGGTACCCCAGGAAGAAGTACGCGAGAAGCTCAAACTTCCCGATAGCGACGGTGGACAGGATCACGGCTACCGCACCCTGGCGGGAATGATGCTGGCCTACATGGGTCGTATTCCCAAGGTTGGTGAGAACGTAACCATCGATCAATACGTCTTTGAAGTCGTGGATATGGATGGCAGGCGTATCGATAAGGTATTGATACGGCCTCTGGAGGGGATGAGAACTGCTACACGCCGCTTGACAGAATAAGTTCGCTGTCCCGATTATGGAAACTTTGCTAACGCTAATTGGGCAGCCTCTCTAAGAACAGGACGATAATCTTCTGCCAGGGTTCGTATGGCGGCTTCGATCTCTCTATCTTGATAGACAATTTCACTAAGCACCCATAAAGCATGCAACAGCGCCTGCTCATCAGCATGCAAAAATTCTGATAACAGGAATTGTTTATAGATGTTCAGAAAATGATTTTCAAATGCAGGGGTACGCTGACAAAGGGAGCGTAACATCTTACGTTCTTCACCATCTTCAGGGATAAGATAGTTCCAATGGCTCCGGCACTGCTCATACAGATCTTGTAAGAACTGGCCCCATTCATCCTGAAAGCATTCCTGATAGATTTTATGGCAATCACTTTTGCGCGCCACGTAACGACCTGCTTTGAATGCAATGATCGCCGTTGCAGACCAACCAACCAGACGAATAAGATCTCGCGTACAATTCACCTCTTGCCTATTAGGAAGACGAAGTTTGCGTGCATCATACCCATAAAATTCTGCTGAGGGATCGGGATAGTCCAGGGGATAAGTTAATATCGAGCCACGATTGAAAAGATGTGCCGTGCGCCACCAGGATGAATGCATGCGATCACGCGTCCATGCATTAAGTGAAATCAACGGGACATGGGAACGAAGATCCTGACCATACAACAAGATACTACCCATCTTAAAATTAGGAGAGGCACCTCTCGACAAATTGTGCTCACTGAGAATTATGACATCTAGTTCGACAGAGTAAGGAGCAGCATAATGAAGAGCAAGTGCCCTGGCCTCTGTACTCTCTTGCTCATTCTCAAAATTCTCTTTGAAGACAATCAGCAAATCAATATCGCTGGTAGTTATGCCGCTGTCATTAGCATAACTGCCTTCTATATAATAGCTATGAATTCGATCGGGAAAACGGGTGTTCAATAACACTATTACTTCTCGCAGCATGGTGTCAACATATTCATTGCATGTTGATTTTAATAAAATAATACTTTCCATTAATTGCATTCTTATCCTGGTAATATATTTAAAATATTCAATTCCATAAGCAATGTTCAGTGGCACCAACCATTCAATGCACAACGACTTGCATCTTCCTGACACCAACGGAAATAGTCAATCACCTGCTCTTTATCCACACCTATCCAGATGCGGCTGTCAAAATGTACAATCTGTTTACAGGCAAATGTGAATGTTGCGCTGGCAATACTGGCAGAAAGCGACACGATCTTCTCAACTTCGCGATCAAATAAATCCCAATCCGGGCGAAACAGAATGGAGATCTCATCACTTTCAGTATAGGCATAAATACCATGCAGTTTCTCTAAAAGCACCCTGCTAGTTTCACGCATCCAATCCCGGAAATGCTGATCAATCGGCTTCTCAAAAACTATTGAGGTAAAATACGTAAAGCCATGCCCATCCAGGCACAATACCACCCAGGCACCAGGAAGACAGCGCAATGCATGAAAGTATTCATGCGCACGCATGCGCTTTTCAAAATCGTCACTATTCATCTTTTGTCCTCAACATACAACTTATATTGAATGTTTCATCATCGTTAGCCACTACACAAAATAGCGTATCAAAGCCTTCTTTATAGGTAGGATGCACAAATCTCTTCATGGTGGCAAAAATAGCTATATCCGGCACTTTCTCTTTGCCCATACGCTGCTTATTACGGGTGAGCGACCGGCTAACCTCCGGTAGAAAATAATACCCCACAATTTCAGTATTATATAGACGCCCCAACTGGATCAGTTCGGCACGATCTTCAAGCGTAGGATTTGTGTTATCCACGACAACCGAAGAGCCTGTCTGGAGTGCTTCCTCTATGAGTTGGGATTGTCGACGCGAGCGATGCTTATTATTGAGTAGAAGATCTTTGCTTACAAGCACATGTGTTGCGGCAAAATGGGTACGAAAGAATGTGCTCTTCCCGGATGCCTGCAAGCCCATAAAAATGATAAGTTCCATAGTAGATGCCAGCTATACTTTCACCGTACTGATGATAAAACAGCGATCCTGCGTACGGGGCGTATCGATCTGAGCACCATAATAGGTATTGGCCCATTGCCAGAGGCGCTCGCTGGCAACTGAAAAGATATTATCGGGAATCGACCATGTACCGGACATATAACGGCGTGTAAAGTTCTCAATTGCCCGGCGCGGTGTCACATCTATCTTCCAGAACAGTGGTGCCAACACCTCAGATTGAAAACCCTGAGCACGCAGCCAGTTATAGACCTCCTGCGTCGAGGTTGCACCTGGACGCCTGGTATTCCCCCCGGCCTCCTGTAGAAATGTGCTCCACTGGTTGCCAATTAACTGCAGATCGCCCTTTGTATTCTTATCCCAACAATGTAATAACATACCGCCTGGACGCAGTACCCGTAGCACTTCACGTACTGCCAGTTGCCAGTCTGATACAAGATGAAAAACGTGCACAGCAACAGCAGCATCAAATGCAGCGTCGCGAAATGGCAATTGCGTCATATCAGAACGGACCAGGCGCAGCGAACTCTGCTTTGCTTCATTCACAAAGCGTTGGACAGAAGGAACTAACGCTGTATTTTCATCGGGCAATGAACCCCAGGGACGCTCATCTTCCAACCATGCATCCATGCGCAGTTTCTTCTCAAGCTCTGCCAGCATCTTGTGCGAAATATCAATACCTGTATATGTATGACCCAGGGATGCCAGCGGAAATGCAATGCGCCCGGTGCCAATGCCTACCTCTAGAAACGCGGTCTGAGCCGTGGCATGGGCGGCCTGCTCAATTGCCTGCGCGATCTGGAGAGCGGCTGCATCGGGATAACCACGGGTGGCGTCGTAGAGATGCGCGATAGGATCAAAAGAAACCGATGACATATTTTTTTATCCTCGTAATGCTCTGTCAAACATCATTGCCCACGTTTCAAAGTCCAGGTGTCCATCGGCGCATGAGGACCGGGGCCGAGGCCAAGAGCGCCATGCATCGCTCCCATACACCGGTTCATTACGACAGTAAGGCCCGCTGCCTCCGCAATTTGCCGGGCCTCCTCGGACTCAATACCAAGCTGCAACCAGAGCACCTTCGCACCCATCTTTATGGCCTCACGCGCAATCGCAGGCGTCTCCTGCGCTGGACGAAACACGTCAACCACATCGACCGGCACGGTTATCTCGGCCAGTGAACGATAGACGACTTCACCGAATAATTCGCCACCATGTGGATTCACAGGCAAGATACGATATCCCTGACTTTGCAGGTACAATGGGATAAGATGAGAAGGCTTCTCTTCAGTACTAGAAGCACCTACAACAGCAATAGTACGTGTTGTATGGTAAATCTCCAGTAGTTTTTGGCGCAAAGATGCATCCATGTAAACATCTCTTTTCTCTTGTTTTGACTGGTTAACCTACATATCTGAAAGCAGAGCACGCGCAATCACTAGACGCTGAATCTGGTTGGTGCCCTCGTAGATCTGCGTGATCTTGGCATCACGCATCATCCTCTCAGCAGGATATTCCTTGCTATACCCTTCGCAATACTGGGCATTTTAACACCAATAACATACTTTTCATGTTTCTTGTCGTCGCTTCTATACACTTTTACTTTTATGCCAAGCAGCCTTAGAAAGTCCCTTTTCTGTGTAAGTGGCATATCATCACCCGTTTCCTTTACTCTCTTGCACCATTCAAGTAACTCTGTGTAACTTGCCTTTACGCGATCATAGTCTATTTCACCTCTCTTCACTTCAGCTAACTCTAATTGCATTTTCTCTATCGCTTCCTGTTTATCACTGAGAAGCCCTAATACAACAGTACGGCCAGAACCTCTTAAGGCGGGGTTATTTAAATCCTCTTTTAGTTGTACTAGTGCCTCTTCGTTCTGTTGTATTGAACACTCTAGAGACTGAGCTTCAGATTGGAAAGTGTCTTTACTTAGCACTTGTTTAATAGCAGCCTCTATAAGTGCAGTATCTTCAGACAAGTCTTTTAATTCTTCCCATACTGTAGCGTCTAAAGGCAATACAGCTACACTACCAGCCCTACATTCCCTTACCGCTCTCATCCGGTTACAACATTGATAGTAAGGGTACTTGTAGTTTTTCTTTGTACCGTCTGCTAGTGTCTGTGTCGTATTCTTGTATGTGATAGTCATAGACGCGCCACAATACCCACATTCGATAAAGCCCGAACGTAACAAGCTTTCTATCTCTTTATTAGAGTTACGTATTGAGTCTTGAACATTTGCGTCAATGCGTCTCTGTACTTGCTCAAAAAGGTCATGTGAGACTAGCTGCGGTATAGTTCCATCCGGTAAAAGTATAGTATCCTCTAAAGGCTTTATCGTCTTACCCTTATGTGCAAGTACATCTTTAAGACTTCTTGCTATGTAAAATGATCTTGCCTCACCTGTATACCGCTTATTTCTAAAGAGATAGCTAAGTGTTGTCTGTTGCCACGTTGTACGCGGAGCGGGTATCCCGCGTTCGGTTAACTCTTTAGCTAATGCACGCATAGACACACCCTGGGCGTATCGTTCAAAAATTTCTTTAATGATCTTAGCTTCAGGCTCATAGACAACATAGCGGTTTTTTTCTTCTTCATTATCCCACCTATACCCATAAGTGGATTTAGGCCCAGGATTTAATCTATGCTCTCTCTCTACCCTTTTCATACGTCCGGTTGCTAGTCTACCTGATATCTTTTCACGTTCCACTTCGGCTACAAATGACATTAAGTTACGTGACATACGACCTAAAGGACTATCATCAAATTTTTCGTTAATGCTAATCAGGATAACATTATAATGCTGCATCTCATCTACTAACACACTAAAATGTACTTGATCTCTAGAGATACGATCTAGCGCCCAAACAAACACTATAACCTTTTCACCAGCCTTAGAAAGCTCTTTATAACGCTCTCTCATTGCAGTTAGTCCCTTACGTTCTCTGTATACCGTCCCTGTCATAGTATCACTAAAGACAGGTGAAACGATAGGTACATGTAACTGATTTGCTATTAATGTACACTCTTCCTCCTGTGTTTCTAGAGATGTGTTATCCTCTTGTTTTTCGCCACTAACACGCGTATAGAGTAGTCCTACATATCCGCGTATATCATCAGGTGTTAGGCCGTAGTCTTCTAGATTGAATGTTTTCATTGGATTAGCTTCTTTTCGTATTATGGGTATATCGGTACAGACGTATAGTACACTTTGATTATTCCAAAATAAAGCATGCAACCTATAATTGCTGTATGCAAGATAATGCGTTTAGAGCCAAATCTGACAGAGTAACAAAATAGACCTATCATTATAATATCGTCTTGTATAGCGGTTATCCACTGCTCTTTATTCATGTATACTTACCTCTCTGTACTACTAGCAACTAAAGAAGGGTAGGAAAGATAGGGAAGCTTGGAGGGTTAACCCTATCTTTCCCGTATCGCAGCCCGTCGATGGAAATTTCGGGAATTAGGACTGCTATCATTAACAATTGTGATACAATGGGTGCTGGATGTGAAGGACACAATGCGCCTATAACTAAAGTGTATTTATATAGAATGGAGGACACACAATGCAGAAACTATCACCTATCGCACAAATTCTCAAAGACTACAGAGCTAAGTACGGCATAAAGCAAGAGGAACTAGCCAACGAACTGGGCATAGACTCACGCACACTCAGACGTTATGAGAATAATGAAAGTATGCTAACAGATATTAATGAGCTAAGAAGAATAGCTGGTATATTAGGAATAGATAGCGAGAGATTAGGCGTTTTACCTGATTTGTCTACGATCGAAGACATAGATACAGCTATAGACCGTACATGGAATTTAGTAAGAGGTGCTAGATATTATGAGGCTAACATAATTGTAGATAGACTAATACATGATACTGCTAATCTTATCAAAACAGAAGATCATAATCTACTTAAAAGGCTGGCGAACGTACAACATATAGCTGGATATGTAAAGAGCCAAGTAACACGTTCTAATGAGTCTATGTTAGCATTTGCTCATTATAAAAAGATGGAAGACATAGCACGCTTGTTAGATGACCAAGTGCTTTTAAACATTGCATTGACTTATGAAGGTGATATGTTACAACGTAGTGGTTACGTAAATGAGGCTATAAATTATCTTGAGGCTGCGAGAGATACTACTCCATTAGCGGATGTGTCTGCAAGAGGGAACGGTATACAATTATTAGGACGTACATATTTCAAAGCAAGAATGATGGATGAATTTGATACAGCTATGAAACAGAGTGAAGAATTAGCATATCAATTAGAGGCTCCAGACAATACTAGTGCTAAAGGTCAATATAATCTGGGAACTGTACTAGAAGAGTACGGACGTAGTTATGGATTATTAGGACAAACAGGTAAAGGTATGGATTATCTTGATAAAGCGGATGAGTACTTTAATAACAACTGGAATGGACAAAGGCGCGACCTCTTAATTAAAACAGCTAGAACTATGATACTAGTGCGTGGAGGTGAAATAAGTGAAGGTGTTAAGTTAGCTATAGAAGCAACTGATTTATGTAAAAAACACGGGAATGTAAGATTATTAGACCGTATTTACGGTGTACAGCAATATATTGATAGATTAACTAGAGAAATAGGTGGTAGTGGCTCTATGCTAAGAGAAGCTTTAGATGGGCCAATAGAATATTAATAGCCTCCTCCCTGCTTAGTGTACCTCATACACTATTATTATCTATATTGATACGTGTCTCACTGTCCCTCTATCCTCTTCATTCCCTTTACCCTCATACTTGTATGCTTACTCTTTAAACTTGTACCGGACAAGTACTTACATGAAAGGATTTTAAAGCGCGATACGTGAAGATTGTATCAAATATGCACGTTTTGACGTTTTCCCCTAAACCACTTGTTTGTTCCAGTACCCCACAAACCCCGTGCTTGCGGCGTCGGGTCGAAGCACTTGTTGGGCAGTGCAGACAAGCTGTCACGCCCGTCAGCAGTCGAACACCGACCAGCAGATCTCGTTTCGCAACCGCTGATCCTCCAGGACGAGTTCGAGAATCGCATCGGGGAGCTGTTCGCGTTGCCAACGACACTCGAGCCGGCCTGCACTCTCGCCCTCGCATCCGGGGGCGGCCGCACGCGCGGCCTTGATCGCGTAGGCCGCAGCCCCGAGCTCGTGTGCGGCGACATGCGCCACCACTGCCGCCTGGCCGGCAGCATAGGCGGCGTGCCGAGCGGCTCCGCTCAGCTCGCTTGCCGCAGCCTGGGCATGGCCAGCCGCCGCGCGGGCCTGAGACATCTTGATCTCGCCGC